>JAKSCZ010000194.1 GCA_022360335.1 Pseudomonadota bacterium | reverse complement strand
CGTGCATCTCTTCGACGAAATCGTTCGCCAGCTGCCGGAAGGCGTCTACCTCACCGGTATGAAACAAACGGGCAGCCGCGTCGAGATTCGCGGTGTCGCGCAGTCGAGCACGCGCGTCTCTGCCCTGATGCGCCGGATCGACTCGTCCGACTGGATGGGTGATCCGGAAGTCGAGCGCGTCGAGACCAGGCAGGCCGGTTCGTCGCGCCAGTCCGAGTTCATTGTCTACCTGAAGCAAAAGCGTTCGGATTCTGAGGAGGAGTCGTAATGAACCTCATTGAAGAACTTCAGAGCCTGGACGCGAACGACGTTGGCCGCTGGCCGCTGCCTTTCCGCGTTGCGGTGATCGTGCTCGTCTTCCTCGTCGTCACGGGTCTCGGAACCTGGTTCTTTATCGTCAAGGACAAGCACCCGCAGCTCGAGCGTGTGCAGCAGGAAGAAGTGGATCTGCGCCAGACGTTCGAGAACAAGCAGCGCAAGGCCGCCAACTACGATGCCTACAAGGACCAGCTGGCCGAAATCGAGCAGTCGTTCGGTACGATGCTGCGCCAGCTGCCCGGCGAAACCGAGATTCCGAGCCTGATCGTCGACATTTCCCAGACCGGTCTCGCGGCCGGCCTGCAGGAGAAACTGTTCGTTCCGCAGGCGGAGATTCCGCGCGACTTCTACGCCGAGAAGCCGATCAAGATTCGTCTTGCCGGCGGTTATCACGAGATCGGCAACTTCGTCAGCGGCATCGCAGCACTGCCTCGAATCGTGACCTTGCATGACATCACGATCACGCCGGAGGACCAGGACACGTTCGACAGCCTGAGCATGGAAGTCACGGCGAAGACGTATCGTTACATCGACGAGGAGGCTGACTGATAATGCGCGCTTCCCTTATCAATTACGGCCTGGTACTGGTCATGGCGTTCGGCGTCGCGGCATGCGGTGGCGATCATGACGACCTCGACCAGTACATCAACGAAGTCAAGGCGCGTCCGGGCGGCCGCATCGAGCCGTTGCCCGAGATTACGCCTTACGGAGCATTTACGTACATTGCCGATGTGCAGGGCCTGCGTTCGCCGTTCGTGCCCGACACGCCGCAGGCGACGGGAACGGCGGCCGGTGGAACGCGACCGGACCCGGACCGGAGCCGCGAGTACCTCGAGAGCTTCCCGCTGGACACGCTCGGCATGGTCGGGACGCTGTATATCGGCGAGAACATGTACGGGCTCGTGCAGACCGCAGACGGACTGATCCACCGCGTCGTGCCGGGCAACTACATGGGCGAGAACGACGGACGAATCACGGACATCTCGGAATCGGAGATCGTGCTGGTCGAAATAATTTCCGATGGCATCGGCGGCTACATCGAACGCGACGCCGCTATCGGTCTTTCCGACTGAGGCCTGAATGGAACTGGGAGTAATGGGAATGATACTCAAAACGAAACGGGCGACAGGACATCGTCTGACGATGCCGGTCGCAGCGGCACAGGCAGCCTTGCTGTTCTTCTGGGGCGCTCTCGCCGGCGCCCAGGAAAGCAACAGGCTGCAGGACATTCAGGTACAGAGTCTGCCCGGCGATCGCGTCGAGCTGAAACTCGTGATGAGCGATACGGCGCCCGAACCGCTCGATTTCACGATCGAGAATCCCGCCCGGATTGCGCTCGACCTGCCGAATACCAGTCTCGGGCTGACGTCGCGCCGGCAAGACGTGAACCTCGGACCGCTCGACACGGTGCTGACGGCCGAGGCCAACGGCCGCACGCGCGTCGTGCTCAATCTCGGGACGATGGTCGAGTACGAGACCCGCCGCAGCGGGAACACGGTAACCGTCACCCTGGGTGACGGGGACGACTACAACGCCGGAACCACCCAGTTCGCCAGCGCGCCGTCGGCGACCTCCCGATCCTATGCCGCGCCCGGCAGCCGCGGCGTTTCCGCCGTCGATTTCCGCCGCACGCGCGACGGCGGCGGCCGCGTCATCGTCAACCTGACCGATCCGTCGACGCCGGTCGACATTCGCCAGGAAGGCGGCCGCGTCGTGGCCGTGTTCAAGGACACGAGCCTGCCGTCGGAGCTCATGCGCCGCCTCGACGTGAACGACTTCGCGACGCCCGTGACGACCGTCGACACGCTGCGTTCGGACACGGACACGCGTATCGTGATCTCGGCTGACGGCAAGTATGAGCAGCTTGCTTACCAGTCCGACAACGAATTCACGATCGAAATCAACCCGGCGCCCGAGTCGGTCGATGCAGAGTCGAGCCTGTTCTCGGAAACCAAGGAATACGAAGGTCAGCGCCTGACGCTGAACTTCCAGGACATCGAAACGCGCGCCGTACTGCAGCTGCTGGCCGAGACGTCGGGCAAGAACATCGTCGTTTCGGATACGGTGCAGGGCAACGTGACCCTGCGCCTGCGCAACGTACCGTGGGATCAGGCGCTCGACATCGTCATGACGACGAAAGGCCTCGACATGCGCCAGAACGGCAACGTGATCATGGTCGCGCCGGCAGAGGAAATCGCGGCCCGCGAGACGGCCGACCTCGAAGCGCAGCTGGCGATCGCCGAGCTGGAACCCGTGTACTCGGAGTTCCTGCAGGTCAATTACGCCAAAGCGGCCGACCTGTCCGACCTGATCCGGGGCTCGCAGGGCGGTTCGATGCTGTCCGATCGCGGCAGCATCGCGGTCGACGATCGCACGAACACGCTGCTGGTCCAGGATACGGCCGAGCGCCTGCAGGACATCCGGCGTATGGTCCAGACCCTCGATATCCCGATCAAGCAGGTGTTGATCGAGTCGCGCATCGTCGTGGTCAACGACGACTTCAGCCGCGACCTGGGTATCCGCCTGGGTGTAACGACCGAAGACGTCGATTCCGACAACATCATCGTATCGAGCGGTACCGGCGGCGGATCGAACGACTTCCTGGCGTCGATCCTCGACGCACTGAACGATCCGGCGGGCACGACGCCGGTCGAGTTCCCGAACCTGGCCGATCGCTACAACGTCAATCTGCCGGTCTCGGATGCGGCCGGCCGGGTCTCGCTGGCCCTGCTCGGAGAGGACTACCTCGTCGACCTCGAGCTGACCGCCATGGAGGCCGAGGGACGCGGCGAGATCGTCTCGACGCCGCGTGTCATCACGGCCAACCAGAAGGAAGCGTCGATCAAGCAGGGCGTCGAGATTCCGTTTCAGCAGTCCGCATCGTCGGGCGCCACGACGATCCAGTTCAAGGAAGCGGTCCTGGAACTGACCGTGACGCCGCAGATCACGCCCGACAGCAACATCATCATGGATCTCCGGGTGAGCAAGGACAACGTCGGCGAGATAATTTCGACGGGCGGCCTCGGCGGCACGGTCCCGAGTATCGACACGCGCTCGGTCGAGACGCAGGTCCTCGTCCAGGACGGCCAGACCGGCGTCCTCGGCGGCATCTGCGAGACCGAGCGCCGCGAGACGATCAACAAGGTGCCGTTCCTCGGCGATATCCCGGT
>JAKSCZ010000173.1 GCA_022360335.1 Pseudomonadota bacterium | reverse complement strand
TCTGAACTAGGAAAGGCAGCGCGTTCTACGTCTGTTGTTATCGCTACTTAGGCGATTCTATCCCAATTGCCGCATTCAGAGGTGTAGGAAGCGTCTGGTGAGGGGTAAAACAGTCACAAAAACCAGGCACTAGGCCGGGTTCTCGTTTTTGGTAGCGGGGGCCCGCATTGTACGTTTGCAAGCTCTGGTAAGCCCTTTATCAAGTTAGAGGTGCCGCTAGTGGTTGCACGATTTTAGGCGTACCTGCCGGCTAATCCTCGGCTGATACAGCAGTCATGATCGGTTTAAGAACGATGTATTCTGTGAGTCTAGGCTGATCGCGCAGGACAAAGCCCCAATGTTCTATCAGAGCTGGGAACGCGCCCATCACAGTGACAACGTCAGCTTTAGTCATAGCAAACTGCACGTCCGAAAGAAGGCCATTTCGGTACGCTTTTTCCTGGATCGTCCAAAGGTTCACAAATCTGTTGGCCAGCAGGCGAACTTGCATCGCTTCAACTTTCGACGGCTTGAAATCGGGATCCCTCAGCTTGACCAGCAATGCCGCAAACTCCGGGTCTGAATAGCCAAGTTCATTAAATTGATTGACGTCTCTGCCGATCTCGTAAGTTGTTGTTGCCTGTGCTATTCGATTCGATTGGCGGACCTCATAGGCTACGAGCAACAGCGACAAGACCACAGCGATGATCCCCACAAGTTCAACTGTGTCCCTGATAGTTTTACGATTATTTGTTTTCACTGTTTAATATTCTTATCGAATTGGACTTCTCCGCGATCCTCAAATCGGCAGAAGCTTTGATTCCAAGTTTTGGCGAGGGGCAGGACCAACGTCCGGCGCATAGCCGAGTCGAGCCAGCATTTGCACCGTATCCCCTGCATTGGTTGAGAGAAGCCCGTGGGCGCGTTTGTAGTACTCTGCCATTTCTGGAAATTCCTGCAATGCCTGGCTCAGGGGATGAAAAGACAAGCCGAGCGCGTTTGCGATAAGTTGCGTGCGCACCCATGCGCGGCCGGCCTCGAGCTGAGCGCGTCGAGTATTTGATGGCGTGGTAGACCACACGAAGGCCATTGCCGAAGCACAGGCGCGCTCGTAGAATTTGTAAGACTCCTTGTAGGCGCTCGACTCCGGATCATCCAGGGCCTCGGGCGACATGAGCCCAAGCATTCCAATCGTCGAGGTGAGTCGATCGTCCATTGACAATCCGTAGGGTCGGGCATCCACGGCGGCCTTGCCAATATGCATTACTTCAATGCTCTCCCGACGGGTACTGGCCGTATCCCACTCGACTCGCCATGCGTCAGTGGTGAACGTTCGAAGCTCTTCGACGAAAGCCGCGTCCGCCGTTGCAAGAACCTCGACTCCATCCACTGCCCCGCCCTGCAACTCCGGCAGCATGCCCGGATCGACTGATCTTGAAATGTCATATGGAAGGCGATTGGTTCTCCGGTCGAGCACCGTCGAAAACAGCGGATCCGGGAGGACAGACGAATCCTCGACCAGCTCGACATGGGCGACGGGTCGGCCGTCGAGCAAAGGCTGGGGCTCGCCCTCGGGAAAATACGTGATGTCGGCGCGAAACCCGGTCTCGGCTGCGGCCTGCTGACACAGCTCGAGAAAGCAGCCGAATCCAATGGTTATCTGGCGATTAGGTGGATCCGTCTCGGGGAGCAGGCGATCGAGATCGCAGTAAACGGTGAAGTCCCTACCCTCGCCCAGCGTTATTTGCCAAGGCTGCATGTTGTGCGGATTTGGAGCGAGTATCGAGTAAGCCAGCACATTAAGTCGCGGATCACCGAAACCCTCCGTGGCGATCCTCCACGGCTCCCTCGCGCTCTTCGCGGGACCGGTGGTCCCCCACCAGGTGCCTCCTAACCCTAACAAGACCACTGAGGATGCGCCGGTTGTCAAAAGCGCCCGTCGACTAGTCATTATTTGTTGCTCCGTCTTGGGTCACTTCGAAGCCTACCATCTCTCGATATAAAAAAAGCCCGGCCCCGGACGGGACCAGCCTTTCTTTTAGTGGTAACCGGGGTGGGATTGCCTTCGCGGCTACGCCGCTCAGTTATGTCGGCCGGCTGCGCCGGCCTCGGAATGAACCTGCTTCGCAGGTTCAAATCGGCCACGCTATCCAAACAAAAACGGCCCCTGAAAAGGGGCCGTTCTTTGTTTGGTAGCGGGGGCAGGATTTGAACCTGCGACCTTCGGGTTATGAGCCCGACGAGCTGCCAGACTGCTCCACCCCGCATCGGCAGGCTGGGCATATTAATGGCGTGTCGCGGACTTGTAAAGTCCGTATCGCCCGCAGAGGCCTTATGACAGCACGTCCACGCACAGTGCCAGCAGCCACCCCGGCACGACCCCGAGCGCCAGGACGGCGAACGAATTCAGACTCAGGACCAGTCGCGTATCGCCGCGCGCCTGCAAGACGGCCCGGTCTTCGCCGTCCTCGAAGTACATGTACCAGATGACCCGCAGGTAATAGTACGCGCCGATCACGGACGCGATCACCATCAGGACGGCCAGCCACGTGGCTCCGACGTCGAGGACCGCGCTGATCACGTACAACTTCGAAAGGAAGCCCACGAACGGCGGCACGCCCGCCATCGAGAACATCAGGAACAGCATCATCAGGGCGAACCACGGGCTGCGTGCGTTGAGCCCCTTGAAATCGCTGAGATGCTCGGCGTCGTACCCTCGCCGGCTCAGCAGGATGACGATACCGAATGCGCCGGCCGCCGCTACGACGTAGGTCAGCGCATAGAAAAGGCCCGCTGCGTAGCCCTCCTCCGTGCCCGTGTAGAAGGCCAGCAGGATGAAGCCAACATGGGCGATCGTCGAATAGCCGAGCATGCGCTTGATGTTGGTCTGCGCGATGGCGACGAAGTTACCGACGATAATCGAGAGCACCGCGACGAACATGATCATCGTGCTCCAGGTCTCGTGCAGGCTGCCGAGACCTTCGATCAGGATCCGGAAAAAGAGCGCGAACGCGGCGAGCTTCGGCGCCGAAGCGAGGTACAGCGTCACGGGCGTGCGCGCACCCTGGTAGACGTCCGGCAGCCACATGTGAAACGGCACCGCGCCGAACTTGAACGCGATGCCGACGATCAGGAACGCGAGCCCGAACCAGAGCGGCAGGTTGTCGAGGCCAGGGTCCGCCGACAGCACCGCGGAAATATCGCCGAACTGCAGCGAGCCCGTGACGCCGTAAACCCACGAGACGCCGTACAACAGCGCCCCCGACGCGATCGCGCCCAGGACGAAGTACTTCATCGCCGATTCGGCCGACGTGACGTTGGTTCGGTCGATCGCGACCAGCGCATACATCGACAGCGCCAGCGTCTCGAGTCCGAGGTACATCGTGAGCAGGCTGTTCGCCGACATCATGATCAGCATGCCGAGCAGGCCGAACAATCCGAGCAGGTAATACTCGCCCTTGTCGAGATCGTTGGCCCGCAGGTAGTCACGTGCGTACAGGAACGAGATCGCCACGAGACCGATCGTTGCCATCTTCAGGACGTTGGACAGCGGATCGGCGACATACGCGCCGTAGAGCACCACGGTCCGCCCGGCAGGCATCGTCCAGTACAGGACCGCAGCCGTTGCGGCGAGCGACAGCAGGCTGAGCCAGAACGTCGTCGCACGGGTCTCGTCTTCGACGAAAAGATCGGCGAGCATGACCGCGCAGATCAGACCCAGCAAGGTCATTTCCGGCGCGGCAGTGACGTAGTCGATCAGCTTCATACCAGGATCCGTCAGAGTTTGGACTGTGCGACCTGCAACAGCAGCTGCTCAATCGAGGTGTTCATCATGTCGACCAGCGGCGCCGGCCACAGGCCGACCAGCAGGACACTGAAGGCCAGCACGGCAAGGACGATGAACTCGCGTGTGTTCAGGTCGTCGAGCTGCGCGACGTTGTCGTTTGCGACCTCGCCGTAGACGACGCGCTTGATCATCCACAGGGTATACGCGGCGCCGAGCACGAGCGTCGTCGCCGCGAGGAACGCGAACCAGAAGTTCGCCTTGAAGCTCGCGACGATGACCATGAACTCGCCGACGAAGCCCGACGTTCCCGGCAGCCCCGCGTTGGCCATCGCGAACAACACCATGAAGGCCGCAAACACGGGCATCGTGTTGGCGACACCGCCGTAATCGGCGATCCGGCGGCTGTGAACGCGGTCGTAGAGCACGCCGACGCACAGGAACAGCGCGCCCGAGATCAGGCCGTGCGAGATCATCTGCACCATCGCACCGGTCAGGCCGAGCCCGGCGCCGGTCTCGGCCGCGATCCACCACAGCAGGAACATGCCCAGCGTCGCGAAGCCCATGTGCGCGATCGACGAATAGGCGATCAGTTTCTTCATGTCCTTCTGCATCAGCGCCACGAAGCCGATGTAGACCACGGCGATCAGCGACAGCGCGATCATCAGGCCCGAGAAGTAGGCGCTGCCGTCGGGAACGATCGGCAACGACAGACGCACGAAACCGTAGCCGCCCATCTTCAGCATGATGGCGGCCAGGATCACCGAACCGCCCGTCGGCGCCTCGACGTGCGCGTCCGGCAACCACGTGTGCACGGGCCACATCGGCACCTTGACCGCGAACGCGATCAGGAACGCCAGGAAGATCAGCTTCTGCGCACCGAGGCCGATCGGCAGGTTCATGAAAGCGAACAGGTCGAAGGTCTCCGCCTGCAGGTACAGCCAGATGAACGCGACCAGCATCAGCACCGAGCCGAGGAACGTGTACAGGAAGAACTTGAGCGTCGCATAGATGCGCCGTTCGCCGCCCCAGACGCCGATGATCAGGAACATCGGTACGAGCATGG
>JAKSCZ010000475.1 GCA_022360335.1 Pseudomonadota bacterium | reverse complement strand
TGAGAGCGGGCCAGGCGATCGCGGAAAGCGAGTACAACGCGATAGAAGCAAGCTACCAGCAGGCGCTGGCGGCGGTCCGGGGCGCCGAGGCGCGGTCGGATCAGGCTCGGGCCGGTCTGCGGCAGCTGCAGATACGCGCGCCGTTCGACGGCGTCGTCGCCTTCGTCAATATCCGCGAGGGCGACTACGTATCGCCCGCCCGGTTCGACCGTTCCTCGGACAGAGCGGCTGTGCGGACCAGCCCCGTCGTCGTCATCGATCCGTCGTCGTTCGAGATCCTCGTGGAGCTGCCGGTGGTGTCCGGTCGCCGGGTCCGGCCCGGTCAAACCGCTCACATCCTCGATGCGGGCACGCTCGCTCACGTCCAGGAGTACGGTTTCGATTCGCCGGACGGCGCCGGGGGTCTGGATGAGCTGCTGATTACCGGCCGGGTGGTTGCCGTGAGCCCGGCGATCGATCCGGGGTCGCGGTCGGTCCGTGCCAGGGTCGTCACGGACGCCGACGCCGGCAGGCTCAGCGACGGCGGCTACGTAACCGTCTGGATAGAGACGGACCGCCGCCGGGACGCCGTGACCGCGCCGATGGAGTCCCTCGTGTATCGCGGTGAGACGGCCTATGCGTTCGTCGTCGAGTCCGGGACCGATCTCGTCGAGCAGCGGACGGTTACGGTCGGTCTCAGCGGTGACGAGGGTGTCGAGATCGTTTCCGGCCTGGCCGAGGGTGAGGTCGTGGTCACGAAGGGACGTTACCGGCTTACGACCGGCATGCGGGTCCGGCCGGTGCCGGCCGCCGGCGAGCGACGATGAGCCGCGGCGCGTTTTCCTTCCAACGGTTCTTTTTCACGGAGACGACTTTCGCTCGTCTTGCCGTGCTCGCGCTGTTGATCGGCAGTTGGGCGGCGTATTCGAACCTGATCAAGGAAACGACGCCGGACCTCGAGATAGGCGTCGGCATCGTGTCGACGGAATGGGCCGGCGGCGACCCGCAGACGATCGAGCAGGAAGTCACCAACAAGATCGAAAAGGAACTCAAGAGCCTGAAGGGGCTGAAGCGGATTCAAAGCGGCACGTATGCCGGCTTCTCGCTCATCGCGGTGGAGTTCCGGCCCGAGGTCGAACAGGCGGAGGCGATGACCCGGCTGCGCGCGAAAGTAGCCGCCGCCGAGGGAGAATTGCCGCGCGCCGCCAGGAAACCGGTCGTGGTCGAGGCGGCGATCAGCGACGAGCCGATACTCAGCCTTCGACTGTTCGGCGACGTGGACCTGCCCGTCATGACGAGTGTGGCCGAAGACCTTCGCTGCGACCTGGAGCGCGTCCCCGGGGTCAACAAGGTCAACGTGTACGGCGACCGGCAGGAAGTCGTGCAAATCCGCCTCATCGGGGCCCGCTTGTCCGCTCACGGGATTCCTCCCACCGTCGTCCGCGAGGTGCTCGATGGAGCAGGCATCGACTTGCCGCTCGGCAACTTCGACGGTGAGGAGGTCGGCGCGGGCCTGCGTTTTCTGGGCCGGTTCCGCGACGTCGAGGACCTGCGGAATCTGCCGGTTGCAACGACGCAGTCCGGGAGGACCGTGTTGTTGAGCGAGCTCGCCGACATCGAGCGGGGGCCGCGCCAGGAATACAGCCGTACGTTCTACGCGCCGGCCGGCGGGACGTACCGGAGAGCGATCGACATGACGCTGACCAAACGGCCCGGCGCGGACGCCATAGAGACCATCGGGGCGGTCAAGGCGCTGCTGGAGAGCAAGGAAGCCGGCGCCGCGTGGCCGTCGTCGCTCGAATCCGACATCGTCTTCGACGAATCCAGGTACATCCTGCAGGATCTCAGGAACGTGTTTACGAGCGGCTGGCAGGCGATGCTCGCCGTTTTCGCCGTTTTACTCATCAGCCTCACCTGGCGCGAGGCGCTGATCGCAGGTCTCGCCATACCGATCGCGTTCGCAGGCGCGCTGATCGTCGTGTTCGCGCTGGGTTATTCGCTCAACCAGCTCGTGATCATCGGCATGGTGCTCGCTCTGGGGCTGCTGGTCGACGATTTCATCCTGATGATGGAGGGCATGCACGAGAACGTGTACGTCCGGGGCAAGAGCTTCGCGGCATCCGCGATAGCCACCGTCAGGACCTACGCGATTCCGTCGTTGAGCGGCAGCCTGACGACCGTCCTGGCCATGGCGCCGCTGATGGCGATCGCGGGCATCGAAGGCAAGTTCATCCGGCAGATGCCGGTCACGGCCATAGCGTGCCTCGTCATGAGCTATCTGGTCTCGGTGTTCCTGGCGATTCCGCTGTCGAAATACCTGCTGTCGCCGGACAAGGCCCGCAAGACGCGGATGGATCGCCTGACGGAAGCCTGCAGTGCGGGGCTGGCCCGGCTGTTGCACGACCGCTTCCTGTCCTCGAAAAGACGCGCCTGGTCCTGGACGGGCGTCGCCGTCGGGGTGCTGATCCTGTCCACGCTGGCGGTCGGTACCGTACCCGTCGAACTCATGCCCAAAGGCGACGGCCGGTTCCTGGGTATCACGATCGAGCTTTCGCCGGATGCGTCGCTCGAGACGGCGCAGCGTTGTGCGGACGCCGTGGGGGAGCCGCTGCTCGGCAAGCCCTACCTGGAAACCGTGACGAAACACGTC
>JAKSCZ010000371.1 GCA_022360335.1 Pseudomonadota bacterium | reverse complement strand
CGGCGGCGACGGCAACTTCACGATGGACTTCAGCCACTATGCCGAAGTGCCGCCGAACGAGTTGAAGCAGCTGCAGGCCGCGGCCGGGCAGGCTTGATGGAAGGGCGCCGCGAGGCGCCCTTTTCACGAGTTTACCCGAGACCGCTTCTAGTAGCGGCCGTGCTGCTTGAAGATGTAGTTGGACAGCTCGACGAATTCCGTGTTCATGCGGTGCACGATGCGGTGCGCCGAGCGTGCAATGGCCCGCATGACCTTGTAGACGAGCTGCGGGTGCGAATCGATGATGCTCTCGAACGGCTCGCGCTCGAGCGACAGGACGTGCGTGTCGGTGAGCGCCCGCAGGCCCACCGTGTGCGGCGTGCCGTCGATGAAGCTCAGCTCGCCCGCGAGCTCGCCCTCGCGCAGAACCGCCAGGCTCGCGTAATCGTCGTCGCCGGTCCGCTTGACGACCTCGACCTTGCCCGACACGATGACGTGCAGCGCGTCGTCGCTCGCGCCGTCCTCGATCAGGAAATCGCCGTCGTCGAGGACGCGTCCGGCCATCAGGCCCGCAATCAGCTTCAACTCCTCGTCCGACAGTTCGGCGCCCAGCGGCGAGCGCTCGATCATTTTCGCGGCATCGTTCATGATCCATACTATCGGCTGCGGAAAATACGGGGTCAATTGGGGTTAGCCACACTGGGGTCCTTCGACCATAGGAGGACAATACCGCCATGACCAGACTAACCCGCAGCTACATGACGGGCGAAGGCAGCGGCCAGCTCCTCTACGAGACTATCGGCGAGTGCTTCGACCGCGTCGTCGATACCTATCCCGACAACCCCGCGCTGATCGTCCGGCACCAGGACGTCCGCTGGACCTATCGCGAGTTCGCGAGGCAGGTCGACCGGCTTGCGGCAGGCCTCATCGCCCTGCGGATCGAACCCGGAGACCGTGTCGGCATCTGGGGCACGAACAGTTTCGAATGGGTACTGACGCAGTTCGCGACGGCCCGGGTCGGTGCGATCCTCGTCAACGTCAATCCCGCCTACCGGCTGTTCGAGCTCGAGTACGTGCTCAACAAGGTCCGCTGCAAGGCCATCGTCTCGGCCGAGAAATTCAAGACCAGCGAGTACCTGCACATGCTCAACGCGCTGGCGCCCGAACTCGCCTCCTGCGAACCGGGCTACCTGCGCGCCGAGAAGCTGCCGTACCTGACGACCGTGATCCGCATGGGCGATGAGAAATCGCCCGGTATGTTCAATTTCGACGAGGTCTGTCTGTTTGGCGGCGAGAGCCACTACCGGCGTCTCGAAGAGTTGAAGACCGAACTCGGACCCGACGACGCCATCAACATCCAGTTCACGAGCGGCACGACCGGCAATCCCAAAGGCGCGACGCTGACGCACTGCAATATCCTCAACGACGGTTTCGAGGCCGGCAAGGGCATGCGCCTGACGCCCGACGACCGTCTCTGCATCCCGGTGCCGCTGTACCACTGCTTCGGCATGGTGCTCGGCGTCCTGGCCGCGACGACCCACGGCTCGACCATGGTATTCCCGGGCCCGGTGTACGACCCCGAGTCGACCTTGCAGGCCGTTCAGGACGAGCAGTGCACGGCATTGCACGGCGTGCCGACGATGTTCGTCACCGAGCTCGATCATCCGGATTTCGAGTCCTTCGACCTGTCGACCCTGCGAACCGGCATCATCGCGGGTGCACCCTGCCCCGAGAAGCTGATGCACCAGATCATCGGCGACATGCACATGGAGAACGTGCTGATCGGCTACGGACAGACCGAAGTGAGCCCGATCAATCACATGACGCTGCCCGAAGACTCCTTCGAGAACCGCACCCGGACCGTCGGCCGGCCGATCCCGCACGTCGAGATCAAGATCGTCGACCAGAACAACCGCGTCGTGCCGATCGGCGAGCAGGGCGAGATCTGCACGCGCGGCTATTCGGTCATGAAAGGCTACTGGAACGACGACGAAAAGACGGCCGAGACGATCGTCGACGGCTGGCTGCACTCGGGCGATCTCGGAACGATGAACGAACACGGCTACGTGCGCATCACGGGACGCATCAAGGACATGATCATCCGCGGCGGCGAGAACATCTACCCGCGCGAGATCGAGGAATTCCTGTACACGCACCCGAAGATCGGCGAGGTCCAGGTATTCGGCGTCGAAGACCTGAAGATGGGCGAAGAGATCTGCGCCTGGATACAGCTCATGGAGGGCGAGACCGCGACCGAAGAAGAGATTCGCGAATTCTGCAAGGGCAATATCTCGCACTACAAGATTCCGAAATACGTGCGTTTCGTCGACGAGTTTCCGATGACCGTGACTGGTAAGATACGGAAGATCGAGATGAGCGCTATGATGGCGGAGGAACTCAAAGCCGCCTGACGGGAGAATCGATTAGGTGTTCGCGACACGCCTGAAAAAACTCGAAACGGCCATGGAAGAAGCCGCGAGTTACGACGAGTGGAAACAGGCTGCCATCGAACACGACGAGGTGTCGGACGCCGCGCGATGGAAGATTCTGGACCAGTCGCGACGTTACGACTACGTGTCCATCCGTTCCCGCCTCGATCACCTGCGTAACCTGCGCGCGCGGCACGACGACCGCGGGTTGCTGTTTGCACTGAACGAAGGCATTCACGGCAACATGGGCGGCATGGGCGCCTCCGAGCTGTACGGCAAGGCCAGGTTCGGCACCAAGAAGCTCATCGAGGACTACGTCGACGAGATAACGCTGGCGCTCGAACACCTGGCCGATCCCGCCGTCGACTGCATCGGCTTCGAGGAAAAGCTCGACTTCTTCCAGCGCGCGAGCCATTGCTTCGGGCGTTCGGCGCTGATGATGAGCGGGTCGGGCACGCTGCTCTACTTCCACGTCGGCGTCGTAAACGCACTGTGGCAGGAGCGCCTGTTACCCGGCATCATCTCGGGTTCGAGCGGCGGCGCGCTCGTGGGGAGCATCGTCTGCGCCGGCACCGATGACGAACTGAACCGGATATTCGACCCCGAGGAGCTGCCCGGCAAGGACGATCCCTCGGGACTCGTCGAGCGGCTCGTGTCGAGCGTCAGGGCCGAGCGCATCCGTGCCGAGGACGTGTGGGAAGTCCTCGAGGAGTTCCTGCCCGACGTCACGTTCGAGGAATCCTACCGGCGCACGGGCAGGCATATGAACGTCTCGGTCGCACCGGCCGAGAATCACCAGAAGTCTCGACTGCTCAACGCCGACACGTCGCCGAACGTGTTCATGCGCGAGGCCGTGCTGGCCTCGACCGCGATCCCGGGCTTCTTCCCGCCCGTCGTCCTGATGGCGAAAAACGACCGCGGCGAACGGCAGACGTATCACGGGTCGCGCAAATGGGTCGACGGTTCCCTGAGCGAGGACCTGCCGGCGAAACGCCTGGCGCGCCTCTACGGCGTGAATCACTACATCGTCAGTCAGACGAACCCGTACGTCATCCCGTTCATCGATACGACCAAGCGCAAGACGGATGTGATTTCCGAGCTCAAGTACGCGCTGACCGACACCGCCCGGGCCTGGATCAATGCCGGTGCGGCGATCTTCGAGAAACCGATCAGCTGGGTTCCGGAGGTCGAACGGCTCGCAAACTCGGCGCTCTCGGTCATCAACCAGAGTTATTTCGGCGACATCACGATCGCGCCGCTCCGCAAGCTGCACAATCCGCTCAAGACGCTGGCGTGGCGCTCGCGCGAGGAGATCGCCGCACTCATCGACGAAGGCGAGCGCGCCACGTGGCCCCGCATCGAACGCATTCGTATCCAGACGCAGATATCCCGCACGCTCGATCCGATCCTGCGCAGCTACGAACAGCAGCACATCGAACAGTTCGGCAAGCCCGCGAAGGCGACGCCGGCTACGCGGAGAAAGGCGGGTTGAGCGTCGTCGAGGGCCGGCTCGACTTCCGCCATTCGGCGGCGCGCGGTACCAGCCGCCTGTACCGCCGCTCATGGCTGCCCGACGGCGACGCACGCGCGGCCGTCCTGCTCGTGCACGGCCTCGGCGAGCACTGCGGCCGTTACGGCCATCTCGCGGCGCATTGCAACGCGCGCGGTTTCGCCGTGCACGCGATCGACCACTACGGCCACGGAAAGTCGGACGGACGGGCGGGCTACGTCGAGCGTTTCTCCGTCTATCTCGACGGCGTCCGCGCCCTGCGCGACGCGGTCCGCACGGAACAACCCAAGATACCGATGTTCCTGCTCGGCCACAGCATGGGCGGACTGATCGCCGCGGCCCTGCTCGTGCACGAGCAGGCGGACTTTCGCGGCTGCGTTCTGTCCGGGCCGGCCCTGAGGACGGACGAGGAACCGCCGGCGCTCGTCCGGGGCCTGATCCGTCTGATCTCGTGGCTGCTGCCGACGGTGCCGGTGATCGGCCTCGATCCCTCGGGCGTCAGCCGCGACCCTGCCGTGGTCGGCGCCTACGTCGCCGACCCGCTGGTCCACCACGGCAAGCTCTCGGCACGCCTGATCGCCGAACTGGGCAAGGCGATGCGCTCGACGCGGGCAGCCGCCCATGTCGTCGACCTGCCGCTCCTGATCCTTCACGGCGAGGAAGACGCCCTGACCTCCCCCGGGGGCTCGGCGGAATTTTACGAGCATGCGGGCTCGACGGACAAAACCCTGAAAACCTACCCGGGCCTCCACCACGAGATATTCAACGAGCCGGAGAAGGACGCCGTACTCGCCGACATGACGTCCTGGCTCGAGGCGCATCTGCAAGGGCGCCGGAACCGCCGTGTTAACATCCGCCTCGACGACTGATTGGGGGGCAACATGACGCAACAGACACCGGCGGCCGGTCCGGTCGAGGCCGGACAGCGCATCGTCAGTCTCGATCGCCTGCGCGGCGTCGCGATTCTCGGCATTCTCGTGATGAACGTCTACACGTTCGCGATGCCGTTCATCGGCTACATGGACCCGCTCAGGGTCGGCGGCACCGAGCCCTACAATGTCGGCACCTGGATGTTCACCCACATCCTTTTCGACCAGAAGTTCCTCAGCATCTTCGCGATGCTGTTCGGGGCGGGCCTCGTACTGATGACGGAGCGTGCGGAGGCGCGCGGCGCAAAGCCCGCCCGTTTCTATTTCCGCCGCCAGTTCTGGCTGCTCGTCATCGGCGCACTGCACGGCTACTTCATCTGGTTCGGCGACATCCTGTTCGCCTACGCCCTGATCGGCATGCTCGTCTACCGGGCGCGCAAGTGGCAACCGCGGACGCTCGTCATCCTTGCCTGTCTGCTGTTGCCCGTGACCCTGCTGTTCAATCTCGGCAACGCGAAGATGATGGAACAGGCCATGGTCCGGGTCGCCGAGATCGAGGTGCTGCAGGAGGCCGGCGAAGCGCTCGACGAGGAGCAGCAGAGGATCCTCGAAAACTGGGAACAGCAGCGCGCCTTCGCGTTCCCGACGGACGAGGATATCCGGAGGGAAACCGAGGCTTACCTCGGCAGCTACCTCGACGCCGTCGAATACCGGGCGCCGCTGGTCGCAATGATGCAGGTATTCATGGTGCTCTTCTACGGCCTGTGGCGCATCAGCGCACTCATGCTCATCGGCATGGCGCTGATGAAACTCGGCGTACTCACGGCGGACCGGTCTACGGGGTTCTACGCCCGGTTCACGCTCGTCTTCTACGCGCTGGGACTGCCGTTGACCGTATTCAGCGCAGTCGATCTGTACGCTCACGAATTCGACCAGCTCTACTTCATGCGTGCCGGCGGCGTGGCCAACTACGTCGGCAGCATATTCGTCGCACTCGGCCACATCGGCCTCGTCATGTGGCTGACGAAAACCGGTGTGTTGCAGCGCCTCATGGATCGCTTCGCGGCCGTCGGCCGCATGGCGCTGACCAACTACCTCGCGCACTCGGTGATCCTGACCACCGTGTTCTACGGCTACGGTCTCGGGCTGTTCGGCTCGGTGCCGAGATTCTGGCAGATGTTCTTCGTCGCGGCGGTCGTCGGCTTGCAACTCCTGTGGAGCAGTTGGTGGCTGGAGCGCTACCGCTTCGGCCCGGTCGAGTGGGTCTGGCGCTCGCTCACCTACGGCAGCAAACAAGCGATGAAGTAGCCCGCCCCGGGCTGCGCTCAGGCGATCGCGTCGGCCGCAGCCCGCGCCGTGAGAACGCAGCCCGACAGGAACGTCCCTTCGAGCGAGCGGCGGCCGTTCGCACCGCCGCCGCCGAATCCGGCCGCCTCGCCGACGGCGTAGAGCCCGGGAATCGGCTCGCCGGCGACGTCGAGGACGCGACTCGACAGGTCGGTCCGGATGCCGCCGAGGCTCTTGCGCGTGATGATGCGCAACTTGATCGCG
>JAKSCZ010000197.1 GCA_022360335.1 Pseudomonadota bacterium | reverse complement strand
TTCGTGGAAGATTTCTTGTGCTAAATGCGGCTTCGCACCAAATAAGTGGAAATACCGAAGTGCAGCAATAGCAGCCCAACTATTCTGCAATAGTTGGAAATCACTTCAGGCAATCGAGCCTATTTCGACATGTTTTCTTGACTTTTCATGAAAATTCAGGAAATCTCAGGTCATGGCTGTAGTAAAGATTAGTTCACAGGTAGAAGAGACCGAATGGATCGCTCTGCAAGAGATTGCACGCGAATCTCGTCAGAGCATTTCCGGGCTGCTTACCGATGCAATTGCAGACTACGTCCGCAAGCGTCGGCTGCGCCCGATGGTTTTGGATCACCTTGAAGCGTCCATGGACGAGAACGAAGAACTCGGCCGTCGCCTTGCAAAGTGACTCCGTCAAATTTCTGTCGCTCGAAGAAGTTCTGGCCATTCACGAAAAACTCATCGACCGGTTCGGTGGAGCCACGGGAATTCGTGATCAAGGGCTCTTGGAAAGCGCACTGTTCCGACCGCAAACCGGCTACTACGATGATCTATCGTCAATGGGCGCCGCTATGTTCGAGTCATTGTTGCTGAATCATGCTTTTGTTGATGGAAACAAAAGAGTCGCATTCTTCGCCACAGACGTTTTTCTTCGTCTAAATGGGTGGAAGATACAAGCCGACAATATAGAGGCGCACAAATTCTTGATTGCAAACTTGGAAGCGGGCACTTGCGACTACGAAGCGCTGCGGGCATGGATTCGTGACCACCTGACAGACCACTGAATTCGTTTGCTCGCCGTCAGGCATTCTTGTATCTTCATATTCGACTTTGACAGGTGAGCAGTCGCCGTAACGGCGCTTGCTAACGGGAAGACGGTGCACCGCTCGCGGTAATTCCGTCACTGCCCCCGCAACGGTAGATGAGTCAGCCGGCCAACAGCCACTGCGTTCCGAACGCGGGAAGGCGGCCGGCGAGGCAATGCCACTCATGAGTCCGGAGACCGGCCTGTCAACCACGCACGGTTCGATCGCGGCGGGCGATTGGCGGGTGTTCAGACACTCCCTGATTCTCTTTTCCGCAGAAACCGCCACGCAGGACTCGGGGAATCCTGCGCGAGAGGGAGGTCATGATGAACAAATGGGTTCTCGGTCTTGCGACCGTCATTCACTTGCTGCCGCATCCCTTCGGCGTGTCGTCCATCGGCGCCACGGCCTTGTATGCCGGCGCGTTCGGCGACAAGCGCACGAGTTGGCTGGTGCCGATGGTGCCGCTGACGCTGGGCCTGACGGTTACGGGACTCTACGAGCCGGTCGTCATGCTGTTCGTATTCGCCGGTTTTTCATTGAGCACACTGGCCGGTCGCTGGTTCCTGAGCAGCCGCCGAAACCTCACGCGTTTCGCAGGGGCGGTTGCTGGCGGGGCGACGTTGTTCTTTGTCGTGTCCAATCTTTCCATGTGGCTCGTCGGCTACTACCCGCCGACCCTGGCCGGGCTTATCGAGTGCTACGTTGCTGGTCTGCCGTTCTACGGCTTGTCGATGCTGGCGGATGCGGCCTATTGCTTTGCCTTGTTCGGCGTGCACAGGGCGCTTGCGGGGTATCGGCAAAGGCTGGCCGCAACTTGAACATCGTCTCCCTGTTACCGAGTGCGACGGAGATCGTCTGTGCGCTGGGGATGGGCGACAAGCTGGTTGGCGTCTCGCACTGTTGCGATTATCCGCCGTCGGTGCGCCACCTGCCGAAAATGACCCGCACGCACGTACCGTACCGTGCCGACAGCCGGACGATCGACGATCACGTTCGCCGGCACCTGGCCGGGCATCAGGCACTGTACGACCTGGACGTCGAGGCGCTGGCCGCCGCGAAACCCGACGTGGTCGTGTCCCAGGCGCTGTGTGACGTGTGTGCCGTTGCGACGGGCGAGGTCGACGACGCGATCCGGGCTTTGCCGGGCCGACCGACTCTCATCGACCTGACGCCCAATACGCTCGACGACGTGTTTGCCGACATCGAAACGGTCGCGAACGGCCTGAATGCCGGTGGGGCAGGGGCCGCTCTCGTGCGAAGTCTGCGGGAACGCCGGGATCGCGTTGTCAGTCGGACGAATACGATCGCGGAGGACGAGCGGCCGAAGGTCGCCTTTCTCGAATGGCTGATCCCGCCGTTCAACGGCGGGCACTGGAACCCGGAGCTTGTCGCCCTGGCGGGCGGTCGCGATCTGTTGGGATCGCGTGCCAATCCCTCGTCTACGCTCAATTGGAAAACGGTGGTCGAGGCCCGGCCCGACGTCGTCTTTGTCGCGTGTTGCGGCTTCACCGTCGAGCGCGCGATGCAGGACGTGGACATCGTGCGCACCGAAGCAAGCTGGAATGCGCTCCCGGCCGTAAAGCAGGGACGCGTGTACGTGGCCGACGGCAACGCCTATTTCGCGAGTCCCGGGCCGCGATTGATCGACGGCCTGGAAATCCTGGCCCATTCATTGCACCCCGGAGTGCACGAACGGCCGCCGCACTACGATTGCCGGGTCGTATCGGCTACGCAATAACGGATGACGAAGAAACGCGTACTGCTGTCCTGGAGCAGCGGCAAGGACTCGGCCTGGTGCCTGCATGCGTTGCGGCAGGATGCGCAAGTCGAGGTCGCCGGCCTGCTCACCACGTTCAATCGGACCGCCGGTCGCGTGGCCATGCACGCGGTTCGACGCAGCCTGGTCGAAGCGCAAGCCGAAGCCGCCAATCTGCCGCTGCACGCTGTCGACCTGCCCTGGCCCTGTCCCAACGAGGCTTACGAGTCGGCCATGAGAAACGCGATGGAGCCGTTGCGAACGGCGATCGATGCCGTGGCCTTCGGCGATTTGTTCCTGGAGGACATCCGCGCATACCGCGAATCGAAAATGCGCCCGTTGAATCTCGAGCCGTTGTTTCCGCTGTGGCAGCAGGAGACCGGTCCGTTGGCCCGAACGATGATCGAGAGCGGCCTGAAAGCCGTGTTGACCTGTGTGGATCCGAAGCAATGCCCTGCCGGGTTCGCCGGCCGGCGATTCGATACCGATTTACTCGAGCGTCTCCCCGGGAACGTCGATCCATGCGGCGAGAACGGGGAGTTCCATACCTTCGTCACGGCAGGACCGATGTTCTCGCACGACGTGAACGTCACCGTGGGCGAAACCCTTACCCGGGAGGGGTTCGTCTTTGCGGACCTGCACCCGGCCGAAGGTCCCCGGCATCAGTCGCCCGGGTTCCAGTCTTGAATCGATGAGCTGAATTGGAGGCTTCCCGCCGGGCCCCAGGTGTCCGTGACGGCGACCTTGCCGTTTCCGGGATCGTTTTCCAACAGCTTTATTTGTTAAATTATGACCAGATAATAACATAATCCGCTGACGATCTGCGCGTGAGGGCGGCTTATGTCAACGTGAGTTTCGTCACATTGCGATACTTGACGCCATCCACGGAATTGAGGACTCGCTTGCGCTAGAGTTAGCTTCGAATCGAAGCAAGCCATGGACGGAAACTGTGAAGGAACTCATCGCAAAGCTGCTCAGGTTCCTCGGGAAGCGGTCGGATACCCCGGGCGATACGGCGCAAGCCGGCCCACGAAATATCGATGGTTCGAACGAGCCTCATCGCTCGCCGGTTCCCCGGGTGGAGGAAGAACCCGAACTCAGCGTAGAAGAGCTGTGTGAGCCGACCAACGATACGGTACCCAACCTCAGGATCCTGACGGATGGCAAGGACGGCGAACAGGGCGGTTACGACCCTTACGAAACCAGCTCGAACTTCCGTTGAGAAAGGAAAACGGAGCCTGCTACCGCGCGGAGAGACTCCGCGAGTGTGCGTGGAGTTCCGCCAACGCCGCTTCGTTTATTCGCGTTCCCGGTAAGCCGGCCAGGTCGGCCCCTTCTGCAAGACTCAGGCGATCGCGCAACGCGTGCAGAACCGCACGATTCGCATAGCTGTGTGCGTCGGCAACCGTATCGCTCTGGTTCTGTGCGAACCGGCTCAGCAAGTCTGCGAGGGTGTCGCGGGCATAGGCGAGTTCGACGAGTTTGGCGCGATACTCGAGTTGCCAGCCCGAAATATCCGGGAATCGCTCGTAATCGGAAAAGTGCTGACTCTCGTGCGCCAGGTAGCTCACACGAAATTTCTCGTCGGTCAGGCTGTCGTAAAGCGAGACGATCGCGAACAGCCCTTCGGACGTCGCCCAGCCGCCGGTGCCTGTATGGTCGCAGGTCAGATAATTCGCCCAGCCGCGGCTCTTGAAATCGTCGAGGTAGAACACCGTGGTGTTTACCGGGCCTTCCGGCAGCTCGACGAGCTCGTCAACCTCGGACTGCCGGGTCCAGATCAGGATGTCGAGTAACAGTCCCGTCCGTCCGAGCAGCGCGTAGTCACCCCGGGCTTCGATGACGCTTTGCACCCTGGCGAGCAGATCG
>JAKSCZ010000118.1 GCA_022360335.1 Pseudomonadota bacterium | reverse complement strand
GATCGGGCCGCTTGAGCAGCTTCTCGGCGAGGCGCGCGCCGCGATGGCCCTCGCGCGCCTTGTGTCTCAGCTGATAGCGATTGAGGCTCATGAGAGCCGTTTCCGAACCGGAGAAAAAGGCGGAAAGCAGCAGCAGCGGGACGAGCAGGCCGGCAAGGCCTGCCAATGGAACGTCATCGCCCAATGAAGGGACACCTCCGGTTCGGTCGGACCCGGCTCAGTTCAGCAGCCCGCCTCCCGGCTGTCAATATGAACGGGGCTCAGCTCCAGCTGCGGTTGAAGATCTCTTCGAGAACGAGCCGGCTGCCGAAGTAGGCGAGGCAGAGCAGGGCGAATCCCCCGAGGTAGAGACGGACGGCCCGTTTCCCGCGCCAGCCCCTGAAGTAGCGTCCGCCGAGGAGGATGCCGAAGACGAGCCAGGCCAGCAGCGAGAGTGCGAACTTGTGTGCAAGATGCTGATCCAGCAGGTTGGTGATGAACGTCGAGCCGGAAGCGATCGCCAGCGTCAGTCCCGCGAAGCCCGCGGCAGCGAGTGCGAACAACAGCTTTTCGGTCGTCTCGAGCGGCGCGAACAGCCGGTTGGCGGACGACAGTTTCGCGGCCTGAAGCCGGCGTTCCTGCAGCAGGGCGAATACGGCGACGATGGCGCCTACCGCCAGCAAACCGTACGACAGCAACGCGATGAGCACGTGGGCACGCACCTGCCAGGCGAGGGCGTTAACGTCCGGGGCGTCCCCTGACACCCCCATGAGCAGCGCCGTGAACGCGGCGAGAAGGATCAGGCCCCCGCTCATGCCCCGCAGCGTCGGTTCGACCGCGGCGATCAAGCCGATGACGGCGAGTTCGAGACCTATCATCGCCGCGGCGTTACCGGTGCTCAGATCGAATCCGTGTTGCGGCAGAACGAGACCGAAGAGGTTCTGCCCGTGGATGGCGATGCCCGCGGCCGTGAGTATGCACGCAACGATGAAAAGCGGGCGTGCTCGGGGGGCGAAGCGTGGCAGTCGGCTCATCGTGAAAGCTGCGGCCGCCACCAGGTACAGCGAGAGAATTGTGATTTGAGACACAGAAACCCGACAGGCGTTGACCTAGCTTTGGATCATCCCACAAGGTCCATTGCAAGAGAACCCTCGAGATGCGAATTCGCGTACTAGGCTGCAGCGGCGGGATAGGTGCAGGCGCACGCACCTCCGCCATGCTCGTCGACAACGACGTATTGATCGACGCCGGTACGGGAATTGGCGATCTCGAACTCGGAGACCTCGACTCGATCCGGCACGTGTTTCTGACGCATGCGCACCTCGATCACATCGCCGGCCTGCCGATGCTGGCCGACAGGGTGTTCGACGAGAACTTCGACGTCCCGCTGACCGTCTACGCACGTGAGGAGACGTTGCGCGCCGTCCAGGAGCACCTGTTCAACGGCGTGATCTGGCCCGATTTCACGCGCTTGCCGTCACCCGAGAATCCGATGTTGCGCTGGCACGTGATCAGCCCCGGTGACACGATCACGATCGACGACCGGAATTTCTACGCCGTCGACGTCATGCACACGGTCCCGTCGCTGGGTTTCACGGTGCAGAACGCCGGCGGCGTTTTTGCGGTCAGCGGCGACACCAGGACCAACGAAACCCTCTGGCCGGTCCTGAACGCCTGCGACAATCTCAAGGTTCTCGTCATCGAGGTCTCGTTTCCGGACGAGATGGCGGACCTTGCCGTCGACGCGGGCCACTACACGCCGCAATCCCTGACTGAGGACCTGAAGCGCCTGTGCCACGAGCCGGAGATCTGGCTGACCGGCATGAAACCCGGCGAGGAAGAGACGATCTTCGCGCAGGTCACGCGTGCGGCGCCGACCAGGAACGTCCGTATGCTCTCGAGAGGGACAACCCTCACCGTCTGATTCGATGCCAGAAATACGGTGCCAGTCACCCTATTTCGGCGTGAGAATTAACGCTACGAAATAGGGTGACTGGCACCGTATTTCTGGCATCGTTTTTCCGGGCGTCTTAATATGCGCGGATGTTCGAGAACCTCACGGGCCGGCTGTCCGAGGCCGCCAAGCAGCTGAGCGGAAAAGGTCGGCTGACAGAAGCCAATATCAAGGACACGCTCAGGCAGGTGCGGCTCGCGCTGCTCGAGGCGGATGTCGCGCTGCCCGTCGTCAGGACGTTCATCGAACGCATCCGCGAGCGCGCCCTGGGCGAGGAGGTCGGCAAGCGCCTTACGCCGGGACAGCAGCTCGTCAAGATCATCCACGCCGAACTCGTGCAGATTCTCGGCGGCGAGTCCGCGCCGCTGGACCTGCGCGCGCAGCCGCCCGTCGTCATCATGCTGGCCGGCCTGCAGGGCGCCGGCAAGACGACGACCGCCGCCAAGCTCGCGCGCCGCCTGATCGAGCGCGACAAGAAGCGCGTCATGCTCGTCAGCGTCGACGTGCATCGCCCGGCGGCCATCCTGCAACTGAAGACACTCGCCGGCGAAGTCGGTGCCCTGCATTGCGACGGCTCGGCCGACGAGAAGCCGACGAAGATCGTCGCACGGGCGATCGTCGAGGCCGGACGCTCGCACGCCGATGTCCTCATCGTCGATACGGCCGGCCGTCTGCACGTCGATCGGGAGATGATGGCCGAGGTACGGGCGGTCCACGAACGAGCGGTGCCGCAGGAAACGCTGTTCGTCGTCGACAGCATGGCGGGCCAGGACGCGGTCAATTCGGCGCGGGCGTTCGACGAGGCCCTGCCCCTGAGCGGCGTCGTGCTGACCAAAGCCGACGGCGACGCCAAAGGTGGTGTCGCCCTGTCGGTCCGCGAAATCACGGGCAAACCGATCCGCTTCGTTGGCGTTGGCGAGAAGACGGATGCGCTCGAAGTTTTCCATCCGGAGCGCATGGCTTCACGCATCCTCGGCATGGG
>JAKSCZ010000006.1 GCA_022360335.1 Pseudomonadota bacterium | reverse complement strand
TACTCCGCCGTATTGCTGCCGAAATCGATAGCTCCGAGTCCCCTGCCTGTCTTGTCGAAGGTCCAGCCACCATGATGCCAGGGACCAAGGACGAGGTAATTCAGGTCGTTTTTGTCCGTACTTTCGTATTTCTTGTAGACCTCGATCGGACCGTAGAAATCTTCGGCGTCATACCAGCCCGTGACATTCAATGTCGGAACTGTGACGGGCTGGATGTGTGGCAGCACGCCGCACATGTCATAGATCCAGTAGTCGTCGAGATTGGGGTGCTCCGCAAATGCATTCCAGCTTTCGGCCCTGCCGTGGAACAACAATTTGTTGACGTTCGACAGAGGCCCCAGTGCCATGAACGCTTCGTATGCATCGTAAAAACCCGGCATTGCCCGGGAGGCGCCCAGGTCCGTTTCCATCGAGGAAATCCAGCCGAATGCATACCAGAGCCGGAACGCGCCGTTGTGATGCCAATCGTCGCCGATAAACATGTCCGCACAGGTCGCCTGCGGCGACGCTGCTCTCAACGCCGGATGCGGATCGATCAATGCGCGGGTAGTAAGGAATCCACCGTAAGAAATGCCGAGTATCCCGACCCGCCCGTTGAATCCGTCCAGATTGTCGACGAGCCATTCGATCGTGTCGTAGGTATCCGTCGACTCGTCGGTGGAATCCGGTGTTGACCGGTCACGAACCGGGCCGAGAGTGACGAATTCACCATCGGAGGCACCGCGTCCGCGCGTGTCCTGGAATACGATGATATAGCCTTCCTCGACTAACTCCGGATATTTGCGGAGCTTCCCCGAATAACCGTTCTCCGTGTGGTTGAGTCCATACGGGGTCCGGTCCATGATCACCGGCAACGGTCCCTCCTGATCGTGAGGGCGATAGATTTCGGTGTGCAGATACACGCCGTCGCGCATCCCGATGCGCACGGTTTCCATCGATAACAGCCTGGAGAAATCGGGCCCCTGAGTCCCGTCACGTCCGACGGCGTACATCTTGTCCTGCGTCGACCGGAACACCCGATTCATCGGATTGACGAAATCGGATTCGGTCTCCCCGGAGGTCTCGTCGGCCCAGGCCGGGCAGAGTCCGGCCATACCGAGTACGGCCAGTGCGATAAGCGACCCGCGCATCATTTTCACCTCTTTACGATCTTGTAGAGCCCGACAGTCAGGAGCGGAATGACATAGACGGCGAAGAAACCCCAGGCCATTGTGCCGTAACCCTCTGCAATGAGATTAGTGATCCCCCACAGCGACAGAAGCGCACTGAGCAGGATTGCGGCCACTGCGATCGTAGCGTGCTTCGCCCGTGTCAGCCCGCTGCCGCGTTTTTCGACGAGGTATGCGTCGATACGCTCGTTTATGCCCTGGAGCATGCCGGCCCCGGTTTCGATGAAGGTGCCGAACAACATGACGCTGTAAATGACCAGCAAGACGGTCATGCCGAGCTGCCCCATCATCCAGTAAACGGGGATCGCTTCCTCGAGTATCTCCGGATAGGTCGCCTGGAAGGCGATCTGGAAGATCAGTGCAGGGACGATCGCGATGGCGCCCGCAATTACACCGGAGCGCACAGCCTCGCCGCGTGTCTCGAAGCCCCGGGTTACGTACAGCAGCAACGGCGCCGAGGCGAGATTGTAGAGCGCATACTTGAATCCGCTCGTCCACCAGGCGCCGGTGACTTCGGCGCGCGCGAGATTTTCTGCCGTCGACGACCAGTCGACGCTGAAAACCGTGATAATGAACGTGAGAAATACGGCATACAGAAAGAACGACCAGAACGTCAGCGCTCTCGCGATCACCTCCCGCCCATAAAAGGTGAGTACGCCGACGACGGCTAGCATGAGCAGCAGTCCGACGCCATAGGGGATTCCGAAATTGTCGCGCAGGATGTTCCCGGCAGCTGACGCCAGCACCGCGAGGACGAGCAGGAACTGGAGGACGATCAGGACTTCGAACGTTACCCAGCCGCGGCCGAGGAGGCCCCGGAAAAAACGGCGGTATTCGTAGGCCCT
>JAKSCZ010000100.1 GCA_022360335.1 Pseudomonadota bacterium | reverse complement strand
GTCATACGCCTGGCGCGAGACGCCGACCCGACGGTCGAGTGGATCGTCGCCGATGACAACGGCACTCGCCGAAGTGCGCCGTCGAGCGGAACGCTCGAAGAGGCCGCCGCGGAAGTGCGGGGCCGGCCCGTCATCGTCCTCGTGCCCGCCGTCGAAACGCTGACGACGACCGTCGATTTTCCGGTGCGGAGCCGGGCGAGGCTCGACGCGGCCCTGCCCTACGCACTCGAAGAACAGGTCGCCGACGAAGTCGATGCCATGCACTTCGCCGCCGGCGAAAGACGGGCGTCCGGCGTCCGGCCCGTTGCCGCGGTCGCCCGCGGGACCCTCGATGCCTGGCTCGCCCGCTTCGGCGAAGCCGGCATTCAGCCGTGGAAGCTCATCCCGGAAAATTACGGTCTGGCCCGCATCCCCGGGACGCTGAGCGCGCTCGTCGAGCGCGATTGCGTGATGTTCAATGACGGCGCCGACACCGAGTTCGCCATGCAGGGCGTCACGCCCAGCGACGTACTCATAGCGGCCGGGCAACTGACCGAACGCTCCGACGACGCGCCGCCCGAGCAGGCGGGTCATCTCGTGGTCCATTGCGGCGCCGAGGATGAGGAACGCCTCTCGCACGACTGGATCGCGTTGCGCCATGAGCTGCACAGCGTGGACCTCAACCTGCTCCCCGACGGGGCCCTGCCGCGGCTCGCCGTGACCGTAGCGAGCGGCCAGGGCGTCAACCTGTTGCAGGGGCCGTACGGCCCGAAGGCGGATTACGGATCGTGGTTCCGACCCTGGACGAGGGCCGCGGTCCTGTTGCTGGGACTCGTCGTCGCGGGCTTCACGGCCAAGAGCGTCGACTACTGGCGGCTGACGCAGGAAGAGGCCGGCCTGCGTGCGCAATTTGCGCAGGAGTACGGGCAGATCAATCCGGGCGACACCCGTGAAATCCTGGACCCGGTCGCCGTCGTGGACTCGATCAGGCGCAGTCTCGGCGCCGGCACGGCGGTGCCCGTTTTCCTGTCGTCCCTCGAACGGCTGGCCGTCGCGATCGACGAGAACGACGACGCCGCGGTCGAAGCCGTCAGTTACCGCGCGGGCGTCATCGACGTGCGCGTCACGACACCCGACGTAGAGACGGTGGGCAACATCCAGAAGACGATCGACGAGTCGGACCGCTTCGTTGCCTCGATCCAGTCGACCGACCGGGTGGCCGACAGGATCAACAGCCGGATCCAGATACGCGAGGCAGGCCGGTGAAGGACTGGCTCGACAAGCTCGAGGCGCGTGAGCGCCTGTTCGTGCTGGGCGGCGCCGCGTTCGCAATCGTCGCCTCGATCTACGGGTTCCTGTGGCTGCCGTTCGACAGGAATCATGCCGCGCTTGCACAAAGCGTCGACGGCTGGGAGCGCTCGCTGGCCGAACTCCGGCCGCTCCGTTCCCTGGCGGCGTCGAACGGCTCGGGCCGCGGCGGCCCTGCAACGGCCGGTACGTTGCAGGCGCCGATCATCGTCGTCGACCAGACCTTGCGGAGCCGCGGCCTCGAACGATTCCGGCGGCGCAGCCAGCCCACGACGAGCAACGGCGTCCGCGTCGAGTTCGAGGGCGTCGCGTTCGACGAACTGGTGCTGTGGCTCGGCGACCTGAGCGGCCGGCACGACATGCACGTTCAGGCCGGCAGCCTGTCGGCCGTTTCGCAGGCCGGCCCCGGTCGCGTCAATGCGTCACTGACGCTGGAGCGGTCTCTTTGATCACGCGTGCCCGCGGACTCGCCCTGCTCGCCCTCGTCGTTCTCGTCGTCGCCCTGGTCGCGACGTTCCCGGCGCGCGTCGCCTACCGCTGGGTATCGTCGCCGTTGCTCGCGATGAGCGGGATCCACGGCACGGTCTGGAACGGCAGCGCACGCGAGTTCTCGACCAACGGCGTGTACCTGCGTGAGCTCACCTGGAAGATCCGGCCGCTGAACTTGCTGGGCGGCAAGGCGGTCTACGACGTTTCCGGGTCCCCCGTCAGCGGCTTTTTCGACGGCGAGGCGAGCGTCGGCATCGGCGGCAGGCTGTCGCTGCGCAATCTGTCGGCGTCGGTTCCCCTGGCGATGCTCGAGGACGCATCGAACATCGCGGGACTTCGCGGCAACGCGAGCGTGCGCATCGAACGCCTCGAACTCGTCGACGGGCGGGCGGCAGCGCTCGACGGCAACGTCGAGGTCACGGGTTTGCACGTGCCGATGTTGTCGCGTTCGTCGCTGGGCGGATATCGCGCCGAATTCTTTACGCAGCAGGACGGGATCGTGGCGAGTATCGAGGATACGGACGGCGTCGTCGATCTCGCCGGCAGTCTGCGGCTCGATCCGGACAAGTCGTATACCTTCCTCGGCCAGGTCGGTCCCAAACCCGGTACGCCGGACGAGCTGCGGCAGCAGTTGCGGTATCTCGGTTCGGCGGACGAGCGCGGTTTGCGCGAGCTGCGCCTCGAGGGCAGCTACTGAGCCGGCGCCTCAGACTTCGACGAAAGCCTGCAACAGCGGGAAATACAGCGCGCAACGCGGGGACACGCCGGACCATGCGCCGTACAGTTCGGCGTATTGCCGCAGCTGTGGCGTGTAACGCGCGATTTCGGCGTCGAGAAAGCCCTCGAGGTTCCCGCCCTCGTGGGTGCTCGTCTTGTAGTCCACGATCCAGTGGGTGCCGTCGTCGTCGATCCTTACCCGGTCGAGGACGATCGAGGTCACGGTACCGTCGTGGATTCCGGAGAGACCGAGTTCCGCATGCCCGGGGCCGCTCAGCAGCCAGCGACCGCGCGCATCCGCCAGCGTGCCCTCGACCGCCCGTTCGACCCGCTCCGCGATCCGGTCGGCCGATGCGTTCGCGATACCCGTCTCGCGCAACCAGCGCAGCGTGATACGGCGACGCTCGCCCGCGTCCGCGGATTCGCCGCCTGCCGATACGAGCAGTTCGAGCCAGCGGTGCGCCAGCGTGCCGGCGATCCGCGCCTCGGCGCCGACCCAGTAGAACTCCACCTCGTCGGCGCCCGGAAAAGGCTCCGGCGAATCCCCGGGTCCCGCTATCGCCGCAACGTCGGGCAGCGACCATGCTTTCGCGAAGCACTGCCGAACCGGCTCGATATACGTCGTCTCGTCGACCGGACCGCCGTCGCCGGCCCAATCGTCGAAGGCCTTCTCGTACGCAGCTTCGACAGCCGGCCAGAGGCGGTACAACAGGCTGTCGCTACGCGCCGGCCGGAATTCCTCGCCGTCCCGCGACAAGGACACGTTGCCGACGAGATGGAGGGTCTTGCGCGCACGCGTGCAGGCAACGTACAGGAGGCGCCCGAGCTCGTGCGCGTCCTTCTCGGCTGCGACGGCGGCGATATAGCGGTGGACCGGGTCCCGCTCGACGACGGCACGCGCCCCGATCGGACTGATGATCTTCCTTTCGCCGCCGTGCCCGGACGGGATGTCGAACCACGACAGCACGCTGCCGCCGCCGCTTCCGGGCATGCGGCCGAGTCCGTACAGCATGACGTGATCGAATTCGAGGCCCTTGGCGCGATGCATGGTCATGACCTGGACGCGGGAGCGCGCCGCGCCTGACACCTTCTCGTCTTCGAGGATCGACTCGAGCTTCGCGACGTCGCGCAACGAACCGCCGACCTCCTGCGATTCGAGCAAATCGAAGTACCGGTAGACGTTGTCGGCTTCCGCCGCGTCGCGCAGCGCTCCCGGGCCGCCCAGCTCGAACCAGCACTCTTCGACCCGTTGTCTGAGCGAGGCCGAACGGCGCACCTCGCACAGGCGCTCCAGCGCCGGTCCGGCCGCCTCGAGCGCGGCTCTGCCGCCGCTCGAAAGAGCGCCGATCCGCTGCGGATCCTGCAGGAGTTCACGCACGGTGCTCGTCGAATCGCTGTGCACCAGTGCGTGCAGGTCCGCCCAGGTGAGGCCGATCCACGGCGCACGCAGCAGGCCGAGCCACGCGATCCGATCCCCTGCGTGCACCGCCGCACGCGTCAGTGCGAGCACGTCGATGATCTCGGGAAGGTCGGTCAGCTTGTCGATCTCGACGGCGGTATAAGCGATGCCCGCATTGCGCAGGGCCGCGAGCAGGTCCGGCAGCTGCGTCCTGCCGCGCACGAGTATCGCCAGTTCGCCGTCCGGGTTGTCTGCAAGGATATTCCGGACCTCGCAACAGCCGACGTTCGCCTCGTGCTGCGGATCGGCGCCGAAGACCGGGTGAACGGCGACCTCGCCAATTCCCGACAAGTGCGGCGCCGGCACGGCGGGTGCGTACGAGACCGCGCCGCGCAGCGGGTCGCTCTCGGGCGACAGTACCGCCGGGAACACGCCGTTGAACCAGTCGACCAGCCCCTGTCCGGAACGGAAGTTGCGCCTGAGCACCAGCGATTCGAGCTGCATGCGGCCGATACCGAAATCGCGCGCGAGCAGGAACTGGCCGACCTCGGCATTGCGGAAACGGTAAATGGACTGCATCGGGTCGCCGACGCAGAAGAGCGTTCGCCCGTCGCCCTGCGTCCAGCCGCCGGTCAGCGCTTCGAGCATGCGGTACTGGGCGCTCGACGTGTCCTGCATCTCGTCGACGAGTATGTGCTGCAGCGTGTAGTCGAGCAGCAATGCGATGTCGCCGGGCTCCTGCGCGCTGCCGAGCGCATCCCGGGCATCGAGGGCGACCTCGACGTCGTCGGTCATGCCCTGCTCCCCGAACAGGCGCTTGAGTTCGGACACGGCCAGCGGCAGGAGCCGGAACAGGGCCAACAGGACGGACCACTGTTCGTCCGTGTAGCTAACCGGCGGCAGGACGCGGGCGCCGTGCAACAGGGCCGCGAGTTCGGCATCGTCGGCCATCGCCGCGAGGATCCCGTTGACCGTCTCTTTCTGTTCGCGATCCGTCGTCGGAAAGCCCTGACTCTTGTTGACGCTCTTGCGGAATCGGGCGGCATTGCGAACCATGAGCAACTCGGCGAGCCCGGCCCATCGTTCGACGTCGACAGGATCGGTGCCCGGCCAGGCGTCCAACCCGCCGAGCGCGAGGATCGGGCTGTCGGCGTTGCCGGATTCGGCGAGGCGGTCCGCCGCATGGCCGAACAGGCCGGGCAGGGCCTCGTAGCCTCCCGCGGCCGCCCGCCGGGCAAGGCGCTTCAGGTGTTCATGAACGGCGAACCCCAGGCTGCCTTCGAAACGATCCCGCAGCTCTGCGGACTCTTCGTCCGACACGACGCCGCTGCCGATGAACGGCAGCCACTGGTCGCGCGTTCCGAGCATTCCGGCGAGGTACGCGACATAGGAACGTGTGTCGTTGTCGACGTGCGTCAGCACCGTCCGTACCGCATCGGCCGGCGCGCCCTCTTCGGCGAGCCAATCCAGCGTTGCGATCGCCGCAGCTTCGTGTACGGCCTTCAGCCCCGCGTCGCGCACGATACGGGCGCCGCTGTTGCCGCCGGGCGAACTCAGCGGACGTGCGCGCGCGATGACACCGTTCAGCGAGTCCAGCGTCTGGATTCGCATGCGTTGCGGATTGCCGATCAGGTTCCAGCCGCGCGCGCCGGACCGCTGCAGCGCGCCGCGGGCGAGGCCGTAGGTAAGCTTCCGGTGCGCTTCGGCCGGTTCCTCGCCGCCGCGAGCCGTGCGCAGCGCGCCGAGCACGCGCGCCAGCATCTCGGCAGCCGCCTTGCGCGTAAACGTGATGGCCAGGACTTCCTCCGGCTCATCGATCTGCGCCAGGAGCTTGAGATAACGCTGAATCAGGAGTTCCGTCTTGCCGGAGCCTGCCGGGGCCTGGACAATGAACGACCGCGTCGTGTCGAGCGCATCGATACGTGCGCCGGCGTCCTTCCCGGGAAGCTGCGCATCAGACCTCATTGCGCAGCTCCGTGTAGCGGCTGAGCAGGTTCAGGCGCCTGGCGCTCGCGGCGCCCTGCCGTTCGATGAGGCGGACGTCGCCGGCGACCAGCTCGTCGCAGGCCCGCGCAATCTCGCAGCCGACGTCGGCGAGCAGCCCGGGCCAGGCGCCTTCGTCCGTGAGGCCGCGCCCGGCTCCGCTGAACGCGATGCCCCGCGCATCGATGTTCGCCAGCGCCAGCGCCGCGACGGGCTCGCTGCAGGCTTTCGCGTACACGAACAACTGGGCTTCCTCGACGCTGCCGTCGCGCTTCAGGAGCTTCTTCGCCCTGCCGGTCTTGTAATCGATGATCGCCACGCAGCCGTCCGGGTAGCGGTCGATGCGGTCGATGCGAAGCGGCAGGCGCAGCGGTCCGCGGCGGAATTCGAGTTCGTCCTCGACTGCCGCCACCTCGAAATCGTCCCGCTCCCGGTCCAGTCTGACGAACGCCGCCAGCAGCCGTTCGATTCTCGCGCGCTCGATCCCGAGGAGGCCCAGGAGCACCGCGTCCGCATTGCGCTCGTGCCGGCGTAGCGAATCCCGCACGGCGGCGGCGACGTTGCCTTGCAATGTCGCGTCGTCGAGGCTTCGGAGCGCAGCGGCGTCGGGCAAGTCCCGGTAGAGTCGGAACAACGCGTCGTGCACGAGCTCGCCGCGCAGCGACGCGGTCACGCCCGTCGCCTGTCGCTCCAACGGCCGGACGGCCAGCCGTCCGCAGACGAACGCCGAGAACGGCTCGGAAAGCTGGCGTTGCACGGTACCCGCACCGCCGTAGATCCTCTCATCGGATACCGGCGGCACCCGGTCTTCCGCGACCCGCCGCCCGACGCTGCCGGCCAGGGCCGCAGCGTGCCAACCCGGATCGCCGTCGTCTTGCCGCAGGGGCGTGACGGCACCGAGCAGATCGGAGGCGCTCTGCTCGGCATCGTCCTCGACCAGGGCATAGCTGCAGACCACGGTCGGCGCGGCGCCCGTTAGTCGGTTCAGCGTCGTGGCCGCGAACTGCCGGGTGTTTTCGGGCGTCGCATCCGGCATGTCGTGCTCGCGTTGCAGCCGGCGGGACACGAGCGGCGACGGGCGGCCGGGCGGCGGCCAGTTTCGTGCGCTCATGCCGCAGATCCGGACGGCGTCGAATTCGGCGCCTGCGGCTTCCAGCGGCCCCATGAGCTGGACGAGCGCCTCGCGCGACTCCGGTTGGAACAGGGTTTCGGCCGCCATGAGTTCCAGTTGCCGCAGCGCTCCCCGTGGACTCATCGTCGCACTGACGATTTCGAGGCGCGCAAATTCGTTCAGGAGTTCGCGCCAGCGATTCACGAGCTGGTAGCTGTCGCTGCCCGGCGAACCCGGCCCCGGCCAGCCGAGACCGGTTAGGATCGCGTCGAACTGCAGGGCCCACTCGGCCGGCGACGCGTGAGACGGCAACTCGCGGCGTCGCCTGCCGAACGCTGCGACGCGCGCGAGCCAGTCGGCCGCGTCCGCCGCTTCCTCGCGGCCCTGCAGCGCACCGATCGCCATGGACGGCGTCCAGGCGCGGTCCGGAAGCCGCCGCAGTCGCAACTCGAGACGCGCGCGCCCGGCGTGCTCGCCGGCGCCGAGCAACGGCGTTTGCAGCAGCATCGATACGTCGCTCGAGGCGAGGTCCCGTACCAGCCAGCGCAGCGCCAGCAGCGCCACGCCGACAGCCGGATAGTCGCTGAGACGTCGGCCGTAGGACACGTTGACGGAATCTCTGAGAGACGGC
>JAKSCZ010000221.1 GCA_022360335.1 Pseudomonadota bacterium | reverse complement strand
CGAGACGATCAACAAGGTGCCGTTCCTCGGCGATATCCCGGTGGTCGGTGCGGCCTTCCGCAGCAAGCAGCGGACCGACAACAAGGCCGAGTTGCTGATCTTCGTAACGCCGCGGATCCTTGAGGAGGGCTCGAGCATCTACTAAGCTGGGTTTCTCCCGGATCAATCCTCGAAAGCCAACCTTCGGGTTGGCTTTCTTCTTGGACCGCATGAATCGCGATCATGAAACGACCGCAGAACATTTTTCTCGTCGGGCCGATGGGGGCGGGCAAGTCGGCCGTCGGCAAGCAGCTCGCACGAGCGCTGCACCTGAGCTTCGTCGACAGTGACGACGAAGTCGAGTCCCGCACGGGGGTCGATATCCCGTTCGTCTTCGAGAAGGAAGGCGAGGAAGGATTCCGCAAGCGTGAGGCCGCCGCGATCGACGACCTGACGAGCCGGGACGGCGTCGTTCTGGCCACGGGCGGCGGCGCGGTCCTGCGAGCGGAGAGCCGCAAGCGCCTCAGCAGCCGCGGTTTCGTCGTCTATCTCTACACCTCGGTCGACCAGCAGCTCGAACGAACGACGAAGGGCCGCGAACGGCCGCTGCTGGCCGACGGGGATCGCCGCGAGACCCTCGGCAAGCTGCTCGAGCATCGCGACCCGCTGTACCGGGAGGTTGCCGATCTCGTCGTCGAGACCGACGGGCGCAGAGTCAAAGCGGTTGCCGACGAGATTGCCGACCACCTGCCGTAGGAGCGGCTTGTAGGAGCGGCTTGTAGGAGCGGCTTCAGCCGCGACCCTTCCCGCAGGAACGGCCCGTAGGAGCGGCTTCAGCCGCGACCCTTCCCGTAGGAGCGGCTTCAGCCGCGACCCTTCCCGCAGGAGCGGCTTCAGCCGCGATGGCCGCGACAGCCCCGATCCCCCATCCATTCGGCCCTGAAGCCCTCCCTGCGTTCATGTAATCTACCGCCCATGACCGCCACCCTCAACGTCCGGCTCGGCGCACGCAGTTATCCGATCGTCATCGGCAGCGGCCTGCTGGACGGCGGTTTCGATCTGTCGGACTACGCCGGCGGCGACTGTCTCGTCGTCAGCAACGAGACCGTGGCGCCGCTCTATCTGGACCGGTTGTTGCCGGGCCTCGGCGACCGCAAGGTCGACAGCATCGCATTGCCCGACGGCGAGGCGTACAAGACCGTCCCGACCCTGCAGCGCATTCTCGACACCCTCGTCGAGGCCCGTGCCGGCCGCGACACGACCGTCGTCGCGCTCGGCGGCGGCGTCGTCGGCGACGTCGCGGGTTTCGCGGCGGCATGCTACATGCGCGGCGTCGGTTTCGTCCAGGTCCCGACGACCTTGCTGGCGCAGGTCGACTCGTCGGTCGGCGGCAAGACCGGGGTCAATCACGACAAAGGCAAGAACCTGATCGGCGCGTTCCACCAGCCGCACATCGTGCTGATCGACACCGACACGCTGCACACGCTGCCGGATCGCGAGCTGAAGGCCGGTCTCGCCGAAGTCATCAAGTACGGCGCGATCTGCGACGCGGGATTCTTCGCGTGGCTGGAGGAGAACGTCGCCGCGCTGCTGGCGCGCGACGCAGGCGCACTCGCGCACGCGATCCGGCGCTCCTGCGAACTCAAGGCCGAGGTCGTCGCCGCCGACGAGCGCGAGGCCGGGCGCCGCGCGATTCTCAATTTCGGGCACACCTTCGGCCACGCCATCGAACGTTGCCTGGGCTACGGCGAATGGCTGCACGGCGAGGCTGTCGCGGCGGGGATGATCATGGCGGCGCGCCTGAGCGGGCTCGAGCCGGCGGACGTCGAGCGCCTGCGGGCCCTGGTCGCGGCAGCCGGTCTGCCGACCGATCCGCCGGCTATCGGCGCGAGCGACTGGCTGGCGGCGATGGGCATGGACAAGAAGGTACGGGGCGGGCGATTGCGTTTCGTCCTGCTCGATGCGATCGGGTCCTGCCGGGTCACGTCCGACTACGATGCGCGCAGACTCGATGAACTGGTGAGAGCAGCCGCCTGATGGGCGAAGCTAACGCGTCTTACGCCGCCGACGAGTCGCGGAGCCGCGGCCGGCGGTACGACGAACCCCGCCCCGCCTACCGCGGCGAGTATCAGCGCGACCGGGACCGCATCATCCATTCGACGGCCTTCCGGCGCCTTGTCTACAAGACGCAGGTGTTCGTCAATCATGAAGGCGACCTGTACCGGACACGGCTCACGCACTCGCTCGAGGTGTCGCAGATCGGCCGCTCGGTCGCTACGGCCCTCGGCCTCAACGAGCCGCTGACCGAAGCGATCTGTCTCGCGCACGATCTCGGCCATACGCCGTTCGGTCACGCGGGGCAGGACAGCTTGAACGCCTGCATGCGCGATTACGGCGGATTCGAGCACAATCTCCAGTCGCTGCGCGTCGTCGACGAACTCGAAGCGAAGTACGCCGATTTTCCGGGGCTCAACCTGATGTTCGAAACGCGCGAGGGGATCCTCAAGCACTGTTCGGCGCGCAATGCACGGAAGCTCGGCGACGTCGGCGAACGCTTCCTCGAACGCAGGCAGGCGGGACTCGAGGCGCAGATCGCGAACGTCGCGGACGCGATTGCCTACAACAACCACGACGTCGATGACGGTTTTCGTGCCGGCCTGCTCACGCTGGAGCAGCTCCGCGAGCAAGCGCTGTTCGAGAACCGCTATCGGGAAGTGCACGCACGCTACCCCGATCTCGAGGACCGGCGGCTGATCTACGAGATCATCCGGCGCATGATCGGCACCGTCGTGACGGACCTGATCGAAGAGACGCGCCGGCAGCTGGAGGCGGCCGGCGTCGAAACGATCGACGACGTGCGGGCGGCGGGCAAACCGCTCGTGACGATGTCGCCGCCGGTCCGCGAACGGCACGTCTCGCTCAAGCGTTTTCTCAACGAGCATCTCTACAGCCACGAGAAGAAGCTCGAGATGACGCAGCGCGCTCACGCGATCGTCGAAGACCTGTTCGCGGCGTATACCGAGAACAACGGCCGCATGCCGCCGGAGTTCGCGAATCGCGCCGCGCGTCTCGACGAAGGCGGACGGGCGCGCGTCGTCGCCGACTACATCGCCGGAATGACGGACCGTTTCGCGATGAAAGCCCACGAAGCGCTGAGGGGCT
>JAKSCZ010000288.1 GCA_022360335.1 Pseudomonadota bacterium | reverse complement strand
CCTTGAGCCAGTTTGCAGAGTCGCCCACCGCCTCGCGCGGGGCCGCGTACTGCTCGAAGGACGCTTCGTCCATGAAGTGCCAGTTCTCGCCGTCGGAGTACAAGTACTGGAGGCTGATCTCGACGACATCGGCCGCTTCGACGCTCTCACCGGACTTGAAGGTTCTCTCGATTACCCGGCCCGATCGGAGATTGCGGATCTTCACGCGATTGAACGCCTGGCCCTTGCCGGGCTTCACGAACTCGTTCTCGACGATGAGGCAGGGATCGCCGTCGATGATGATGCGGAGTCCCGACCGGAACTCGTTGGTGCTGTAATTCGGCATACTGGGACCCGTCCGTGCCCGCGCGGCGGTCCTCGTTCGCTGTTCTGCGTCGACCCGCCGGATCGCGGCGAGGCGCTATGATAACGGAAATTCCGGCCGTTTTCGGCGTCTCGCGCCGCCGAAACTTGATGCAGGTCACGGTTTTGGGCCGCGGGTCGGGACACCCCCCTCCCGAGTGTCTAGACTCGATGCCAAGCAAGGGAACAAGGACGTTTACAGGGGAATACCCCCCGTCTCCCAAGGACCAGGATTTGAACGGGAACCACAGTATTTCGATTGCCGTCCTGAGTGAGAACCAGGACGACGTCGCACTCATCAACGGCACCTTGCGCGACGCGGGACTCGCGGCGCACTGCCACTGGATTGCGAACACCCGGACGATGGCCGATACCCTTGCGGCCGAGTCCGTCGAACTCCTCATCATGAACTGCGACCGCTTCGGGGATACGATCCGCCAGGTCGTCAAGACGAAAGAACGCTACCGCCCCGAGGTCCCCGTCATCGCCGTGCAGGCGGAGGCCGGCGAAGCCGACATCGAGAACGCGATGCGCGCCGGCGCCTGCGATCTCGTATCGCTCGGTCTCAGATCCCGGATACAGTCGGTCGTGACGCGCGAACTGCGGGCGCTGCGCGTGGAGCGCGCGCTGAATTCGACGCTGCAGTCCGCGACCGAATACAAGAAACAGTTCAGGGACCACATGGCCGTCTCGGCGAGTTCCTACGCGCTGGTCCAGGAAGGGATCTTCACCGAAGTAAACGATGCGTGGCTGCAGCAATTCAAGGTCAAGAGCAAAGACGAGCTGATCGGCCTGCCCGTCATGGATTACTTCGAGCCCGACAGCCATGCGGCGCTCAAGGGCGCCCTCGTCGCGACGACGGCGGGCAAGTGGCAAAAAGACGAGAAACTCACGGTCAGGGCGTACGTCGATGCGGACGACGCCGAGCAGTTGGACCTCGAGTTCCGCCGAATCGATCTCGATGACGGTCCGAGCGTGCAGATCCGCATCGCCCCGCGGCTCGAGGTTGCGGAAGAACCGACCAAACTCGTGCACGACGCGCTCAAGCGGGATCCGACGACCCTGTTTTTCCACCGCCTGCAATTTCTCGAGCGCATCGAAAAACGGCTGAAGCGCAAACCGGCCTCGGGAACGTATTGCCTCGTTTACATCAGCCCCGACAACTTCAGCGAGGTCAGCGACAAGGTCGGTCTGCTGAAGTCCGAAGATATCCTCGCGCAGTTCGCGGAGTTCGTGCGCAAGCGCCTGCATCCGCGGGACGTCGCCGGGCGCTTCGAGGGAACGGCGATCATGGCCCTGCTCGAGCGCGGCAGCGCGCGCGACGCACAAGTCTGGGGCCGGCAGCTGGTCACGCAACTCGAAAAGACGACCTTCGAGGTCGGCGACCTGTCGACCAACCTGACCTGCACGGTCGGCGCCTGCGGGGCCAGCGAGGTGTTCGACGATCTGGAAGAATTCGGGACCGCAACGAAAAAGGCGTGGGCGCTGGGTAAAGAAGCCGGCGGCAACAT
>JAKSCZ010000243.1 GCA_022360335.1 Pseudomonadota bacterium | reverse complement strand
AAGGCGCGCGAGCTCCTGCAGCAGACCGACAAGCTCATCGCGACCCATTCGCAGGTCGCGCACGTCCTCGGCAAGGTCGGCCGCGCCGAGACCGCCACCGACCCCGCACCGCTGACGATGATCGAGACCGTTATCCAGCTGAAGCCGCGCGAGCAATGGCGCGACGGAATGACGCCCGGGAAGCTGCGCGCGGAACTGGATCGAACCGTGCAGTACACCGGTCTCACGAATGCCTGGGTGATGCCGATCAAGACGCGCATCGACATGCTGGCGACGGGTATCAAGACGCCGGTCGGTATCAAGGTCGCCGGGCCCGATCTTGAGGTCATCGAGGCTATCGGCCGGCAACTGGAGCGGATACTGGAGCGTGTGCCCGGGACTGCGTCCGTCTACTCGGAGCGCGTGGCAGGCGGGCGTTACGTCGACGTCGATATCGACAGGAAACGTGCGTCGCGCTTCGGACTGAATATCGCCGACGTGCAGGACATCGTCCGCTCTGCCGTCGGCGGCATGAACGTGACGCAGACCGTCGAGGGACTCGAACGTTATCCGGTGAACGTGCGTTATCCGCAACGCGTCCGGGATTCGGTGCAGCAATTGCGGTTGTTGCCGATCGTCACCCCGGCCGGCGCGCGCATCGCCCTGGCCGACGTCGCCGACGTTCGTGTGGTCGACGGACCGCCGGCTGTCAAGAGCGAGAATGCGCGTCCGAACGGGTGGACCTACGTCGACATTGCCGATCGCGACCTCGGGTCCTACGTCGCGGAGGCGCAACGCGCGGTCGCGGACTCGGTTGAGCTGCCGCCAGCTTATTCGCTGACGTGGTCGGGGCAGTACGAGTACATGGTGCGCGCGCGCGACCGGCTCGCGGTGGTCGGCCCGGTTACGCTCGCCGTCATCGTGTTGCTGCTGTTCGTCAACTTCGGACGCCTGCCGGAGGTGGCCATCGTCCTCGGCACGCTGCCGCTGGCGCTCGTCGGCGGCCTGTGGCTGCTGTACCTGCTCGGCTACGAGCTGTCCGTCGCCGTCGGCGTCGGCTTCGTTGCGCTGGCCGGGGTTGCCGTCGAAATCGGCGTCGTCATGCTCGTCTACCTGAATCAGGCGATCGAACGGCGCGGCGCGCGAACCCGACAGGAGGTCGAGCGGGCCGTCGTCGACGGCGCGCTGCTCAGGATACGCCCGGTGATCATGACGGTGGCGGCGACGATCGGCGGCCTCCTGCCGATCATGTTCGGCAGCGGGACGGGATCGGAAGTCATGCGGCGCATCGCGGCGCCGATGGTCGGCGGCATGGTCAGTGCGACGATCCTGGCGCTTGCCGTCATTCCGGCCCTGTT
>JAKSCZ010000654.1 GCA_022360335.1 Pseudomonadota bacterium | reverse complement strand
GTCGCCCTGGCGCAGCGAACAATTCGGCAGTCCGGCCAGCAGCAATTCGGCGCGCGCGAGTCGGCGGGCCTGCGGGTCGATGTCGACGCCGACGACGCGGTGCGCTCGTGTCGCGAGCAGCTTGAGCAGCCTGCCCTGCCCGCAACCGACGTCGAGCAGGTCGCCGAGAGGCGCCGCCACGGTGAGCTCGACGAGCGCCTTGCGGAGAAAGCGGTCGTCCTCGACGTCGTTGCGCTCCTTGGCATCGTCGCCGCGCAGATTGCGAAGCTTGTCGAGGTCACGCGCGAATTCGGGTTCGTTGCCGGGCAGTAGGGCGAGGAGGCGCCGGCGCGTTGCGCCGTCACCGTTCTCGGGCACGCGGTAGTAGACGAAATGGCCGTCGCGAAAGCGTTCGAGAAGACCCGCGGCAATCAACTGCTTGAGGTGCTGCGACACCCGCGGCTGGCTGAGTCCGGTCACGCGAGTCAGCTCGGACACACTGCACTCGGCCTGGTTGCACAAGGCAACCAGCCGCAGCCGCACAGGGTCCGCCAGGGCTTTGAAGCGGCTCAGCAAGCTGTCCGTCGACGACTTCATATAAATATATAACGATTTATTTATATTTAAGGCCAGACAGTATAGTCATAAATAGGGTGTCAGTCACCTTATTTCGCGTCGGGCAAAATGCCGTGGAAACCGCGAACGCGAAATAAGGTGACTGACACCCTATTTCAGACAGGAGAGCCTGTCCTTGAGGATCGTGTTGACCTGAGCCGGATTCGCCTGGCCCCTCGTTTCCTTCATGACCTGACCGACGAAAAAGCCGATCAGCTTCTCCTTCCCTGCCCTGTACTCGGCGACCTGGTCCGGGTTCGCTTCGATGACCTTGTCGACGACGGCCTCGATCGCGGACGAGTCCGTGATCTGCCGGAGCCCTTTGGCCTCGATGATTTCGTCGGCCGTGCCCCCGGCGTTCCACATCGCCTCGAACACCTGCTTCGCGATCTTGCCCGAGATCGTGCTGTCGTGGATGCGCGACAGCAGCCCTGCGAGGTCGTCCGCCGCAATCTTGCTGTCGCCGATCTCGAGTCCGTCCCTGTTGAGCGCGCCCGACAGCTCACCGACGACCCAGTTGGCGACGACCTGCGGCTTCGCCTCACTCGCCGCGACGGCCGTCTCGAAGTAATCCGCGACGGGACGCGACACCGTCAGTTGCGCGGCATCGTCTTTTTTCAGACCGTAGTCTTCGACGAAGCGCTGCCGCTTGGCGTCCGGAAGCTCCGGAAGCCGGCTGCGAACCGCTTCGACATACGCGGCGCTGATTTCGACGGGCAACAGATCGGGGTCCGGAAAGTAACGATAGTCGTTCGCCTCTTCCTTCGACCGCATCGACCGCGTCTCGTCCTTCGCCGCATCGTACAGCCGCGTCTCCTGCACGACTTCGCCGCCGTCCCGGATCAGATCGATCTGCCGTTCGAGCTCGTAGTTGATCGCACGCTCGACGAAACGGAACGAATTGAGGTTCTTGGTTTCCGTGCGCGTGCCGAACGCCTCCCGGCCCTCCGGCCGCACCGACACGTTCGCATCGCAGCGGAACGATCCCTCCTGCATGTTGCCGTCCGAGATGCCGAGGTAGCGCAGGATCGTGTGCATCTTGCGCATGTACGCGACGGCCTCCTGCGCGGACCGGATGTCGGGTTCCGACACGATCTCAAGCAACGGCGTACCGGCGCGATTGAGATCGATCCCCGACGAGCGGTCGAGACCCTCGTGGATCGACTTGCCGGCGTCCTCTTCGATATGCGCGCGCGTCACGCCGATGCGCTTGTCGTTGCCTTCGGCGTCGGTGAGGAACAGCTCGCCGTGCTCGACGATGGGCAACTCGTACTGACTGATCTGATAGCCCTTCGGGAGGTCGGGGTAGAAGTAGTTCTTGCGCGCGAACACGGAGCGCGGCGCGACCTTTGCGTTGATCGCGAGCCCGAACATCGTCGCCATGCGCACGACTTCCTCGTTGAGCACGGGCAGCACGCCCGGGTAGCCGAGATCGACGAGGCAGGCCTGCGTGTTCGGTTCCGCGCCATAAGCCGTTGATGCACCTGAGAATATCTTCGAATTCGTGGCGAGCTGCGCGTGGATCTCGAGCCCGATG
>JAKSCZ010000014.1 GCA_022360335.1 Pseudomonadota bacterium | reverse complement strand
GCATCGCGAGGAACCGTACCGGGTCGTTCGCGTTCCGGTACAGCTCGAGTTCCTCGTCCGTCAGGATACGCTGCGCGAAGCGCTCGCCGAAACGCTCGTAGATACCCTGTACCCGGCTCAATTCGACGAGGTCGGTGCCGATGCCGAAGATCACGCCTTTCCCATTCCCGAGCGCGCATCGAGCATCAGGCGTTTCATCTCCTGCACCGCCGTTGCGAGCCCGTCGAACAGGGCTCGCGCCACGATCGAGTGGCCGATGTTCAGCTCGACGATTGGTTCTATCCCGGCGATCGGCTTTACGTTCCGGTAGTGCAGTCCGTGGCCGGCATTGACGACGAGGCCCAGGTCGTCGCCGTAGCGGGCGGCATCGGCGATACGCTCGAGCTCTTCTGCCTGCGCCTCCCCGCCGGTGTCGGCGTAGCTGCCGGTGTGCAGTTCGACGACGGGCGCGCCTGCCGCCGCCGCCGCATCGAGTTGCTCGCGATCGGGATCGATGAACAGTGAAACCCGGCTTCCCGCCTCGCCCAGTTCCTCGCAGGCCGCTCGAACTCTGTCGACCTGCCCGGCGACGTCGAGGCCGCCTTCGGTCGTCAATTCCTCGCGCTTTTCCGGAACCAGGCAAACATCCCGCGGCGCGATTTTTCTGGCGATGCCGATCATCTCGTCGGTCACGGCCATCTCGAGATTCATATGAGTCCGCATGACCTCTTTGATCTCCTCGAGATCCCGGTCCTGGATGTGCCGCCGGTCCTCGCGCAGATGCACGGTGATGCCGTCGGCGCCCGATCGCTCGGCGATGCGCGCCGCCTCGGCCGGGCTCGGGTAGCGCGTACCGCGTGCCTGACGCAGCGTTGCGACATGGTCGATGTTGACGCCGAGGAGGATCGGCCGGGTATCACTCATTGTCGGAGCTCGGCGTTGCACGAGGCGCGATTCTACCGCGATGCACGTCGACCAGCACCTTGCGGCTCCGCAGTTCCTTGCCGCCGAGGTGGTGACGGATGACGCCCCGGAGCAGCCGGTTCGCGGCGCGCAGCACGTCGGCGTCGGCGAATCGCCGCGCCGCGATGGCCAGCAGCGTCGAGCCGTCGAAGACCAGCGCGCCTTCCGAACGCTCGACCGGTGCGGGGCCCTGTTCGGCGCGGTATTCGTAGTACCGCGACGGGTCGATCTCGTCGTTGGTGCCGGCGGCGTGCTCGAGCGTCACCGCGTAGCCGAGAAGACCCAGGAACTCGAGTTCGAATTCGCGCAGGACGGCGGCGGCGCCGGCGGCCGAAGCCAGGCGGGCAATCGCCCCGCCGTAGAGGTCGAACAGCTCGGGCTGCGGATCGTGACGATGCAGGAAATGCAGCACGAGTTCGTTGACGTAGAACGCCGACAGCAAGGCATCGCCGGCCAGTCCTGCCGGTCGCCCCGCTGCCTCCGCGCCGGTCAGCGTACCGAGCCCGGATTTGGCAACCCAGGACACGCGCAAAGGCAGGAACGGACGCAGGACGCCGGCGAGCCGCGAGCGGCTGCCCCGGCTGCCGCGCGCGACGACGGCGATTCTGCCGTGATCGCGCGTCAGAACGTCGAGGATCCGGCTCGTATCCCGAAACGGGCGGTGATGCAGAATGTAGCCCGGCTCCTGCAGGACGCGCGTACTCATCGAGTCTTAAGCGATCGTTCGCATAGTGTTAACGCGCCCTAGGACGCCTCGTAGCCCAGACTCATCAGGTCCTGTTCGTTGTCGGCCCAGTTCGACCGGAGCTTGACCCAGAGTTCGAGATGCACGCTGCGGCCGAGTTGCTCCTTCAGCTCGAGCCGCGCGGCCCGGCCGACGCGCTTCAATACGCTGCCGTTCTTACCGACGACGATCCCTTTCTGGCTGTCGCGCTCGACCCAGACGATCGCGTTGATCGTCACGGCATCGTCGTCCTCGAGATAGCGTTCGACCTGGACCGTGAGCCCGTAAGGCAGCTCCTGGTGCAGCATCGCGGTCAGCTTTTCGCGTATCAGCTCGGCGGCGTGAAATTCGCGACTGCGATCCGTGTACACATCGTCCGGAAACAGCGGCGGAGATTCCGGCAGGAAGTCGGGGAGTATACCCATGAGCGTGTCGAGGTTGTCGCCCTTCAATGCCGACAAGGGCACGATTTCGGCGAAATCGAAGCCTGCGGAAATCCGCGCGATGCTCTCGAGCAGTTTCTCTCTCGGACGTACCGCGTCGATCTTGTTGAGCACGGCGACGACCGGTGCGTTCGACTTCTCAAGGCGCGAAAGCACGTCGTCGTCCTCGTTCGTCCAGCGCGTCGCGTCGGAAACGAACAACACGACGTCCGCATCGGCGAGCGCATTCGCGGCCGTGCGGTTCATGAGCCTGTTCATGGCCTTGCCGGCCTGTCGGTGCAGGCCCGGCGTATCGACGAAGACGACCTGCACGTCATCGGCCGTGTGGACGGCGAGGATTCGATGACGCGTCGTCTGAGGCTTGGCGGTCACGATGCTGACTTTGCGGCCCAGGATCGTGTTGATCAGTGTGGACTTGCCGACGTTGGGCCGGCCGACCACGGCGGCGATTCCGCAGCGATGCCCGTTCACGACGGTTGGCCGTCGAGCCGGGCCAGCATGCGACGGGCCGCCTGCTGCTCCGCCCGGCGCCGGGAGGTCGACTCGCCTTCGGTCGTTTGCGACAACGCATCGACCGTGCAGGTCACGACGAAGGTCTGCTCGTGCGCCCGGCCGGAGGCGCTCACGAGTTCGTAGTCGGGCAACGACAGCTTGCGTGCCTGCAACCACTCCTGCAGCCGGGTTTTCGGGTCGCGCAGATCGCCGGCCTCGGGCAGGTCGTCGAGGCGTTCCGCGAATACCGTCTCGATGACGGCTTTCGCAGTATCGAATCCCGAATCGAGATACACGGCCCCGAACAGCGCCTCGAGCGCGTCGGCCAGGATCGATTCGCGACGGTGCCCCCCCGTTTTACGCTCGCCGCTGCCGAGGATCAGGTGCTCGCCGAGCCCGAGCCCGGTGGCGAGCGATGCGAGGGACGTGTCCTTGACGAGCGACGCGCGCAGCTTGCTGAGGTCGCCTTCCGGGGCTCCGGGCCGTAACCCGAACAGCGCTTCGGATATGACGAAACCGAGGACGGCATCGCCCAGGAATTCGAGGCGTTCGTTGTTGCGTCCCTGCGCGCTGCGGTGGGTCAGCGCACTGTGGAACAGGTCCGTATCGTGAAACCGATAGTGCAGCGTCTTTTCGAGCCAGCTCTCGGCTTTGTCCAATGGATTCGCTCTTTGGTCGGGGGCGCCCGGCGCGGCTTGGCCGCCTGCTAGCGGCGGATCGTCGCTCGCTTGTCGAAGTGCACCAGAAACGAGACGTTGGCGATGAAAGGCGCCTCGTGGGAATAGGTCGCGGCGACCTCGTGTCCTTCGGTGACCTTGGTCACTTTCACGTCCCTGGCCGTGATGACGCCGACGCTCTCGATGTCGAAGCGGCGTGAGACGGAACTCCGGATGGCGGCGCGACTGGCGTTGGCCCCGTCGAACTCCTCGGCGACGCCGTTGACGACGCCCGCGACCTTCATGTAATTCAGGTAGACGGGCGACAGACGAATGCCGGCGAACGCGAACAGGCCGACGAATACGACGAGGATGATGAGGCCCAGCGTCGTCATACCCGACTGACGATTTCTGATACGCCGCTTTTCCAGGTAATTCAGTGACATACTGCCTTCTCCGTCCCTGCCGGCCGCAGCCGGAACTGCGCTCCGGGGCCCAAGGTATCGCGATTTTACCGGGCAAATCGGTGACTGGCACCACATTATTGGATTTTCGTCCCGATTCGTCCCCAGTCGGGCATCTGCCACGGAATGAAGTGCATCCAGATGCGCACGGCCTCGCCCACGAGGAACTTTTCCGCAATCGGTCCGATGAAGCGGCTGTCCTTGCTGCGGTCCCGGTTGTCGCCCATGACGAAGTAATGGCCGTCCGGCACGCGGTACGTGTTGTCGCGTGTCGAGTATTCGGGGTTCGTAACCAGGATATCGTGCCGGCGCCCATCGAGATCCTCGACGAACACCGGCGCGTTCCACGACACGTCGTCGCTCGGATCGAGGTCGATCGGCTCGCCGTTGATCGTCAGGCGGTGACGCTCGTAGACGATCGTGTCGCCGGGCAGCCCGATGACGCGTTTGATGTAGTTGACGCTCGGGTCCTGCGGCAGCCGGAATACGACGACGTCGCCGCGCGCCGGCTCGCCGGTCTCGACGACCTTGGTCTCGGTGACCGGCAGGCGAAGACCGTAGGCGTATTTCTTGACGAAGATGAAGTCGCCCTGCAGCAGGGTCGGCATCATCGAGCCCGACGGGATGCGGAACGGCTCGACGAGAAAGGAACGCAGCAGCAACACGATGAGGATCACCGGAAAGAAAGAACGCGCATACTCGACGATCAGCGGTACTTTGCGATCGTCCGGCGGCGCGCCGGCCCCGTCCGCTGCCCGCCTGCGCCGCGGCGCGAACAGCACCGCATCCATCAGCCAGATGCCGCCGGTGACCAGGCAGGCAAGG
>JAKSCZ010000396.1 GCA_022360335.1 Pseudomonadota bacterium | reverse complement strand
GATGCGCAGTCCCCTGACTATCACACCGGCCCCGTGCTCCTTTGCGAAGCTGACCGTCAGCCCTTCGTAACCGGTGACCGTGGCGTTCGGCACATGCTTCAGCGCCTCCTCGAACATCTCGACGCGCTCGGCATCCGAGAACATCACTCTCTTAGGAGTGTTCCTCACCACCGCAACAATCACTTCGTCGAACATCCGGGCGGCCCGCTCGACGATGTCAACGTGGCCCTTTGTTACGGGGTCGAAAGTGCCCGGGTATATAGCCTTCACCAACTGCTGTTCAGGCTCCCTCGCCCGTTTCACCGGCATATGTTCACTTCGGCCTGTAGACCGAAACCGCAGTGTCTCCGTAGCGACGGCGTGTCTCGATCACCAGCCCCGGCAGCTCGTCCGGAAGCTCCGTCTTGTGGAAGTGCTCCAGCAACACGGCGCCCGATTCCGCAACCAGGCTGTTTTCAGCCAGCCTCTCCGCCACGTCCGCGAACGGAACGTCTGCGTACGGCGGGTCCGCAAACACCACGTCGAACGGGCCGCGAAGATCGTTGAGCGACCTGATCGCGTCGCCGCAGACCACCTCAGCGTTCGAGTCGGCTCCGGCCTTTGCGGCCGCTTGCCTCAACTCGTCGCACAGGCGTCGGCTCTTCTCGACCATCACGACCCTTGAAGCGCCGCGTCGCAGGGCCTCGAGGCCGAAACCGCCGGTTCCGGCGTAGAGGTCCAGGACCGCCTTGCCTTCCACACCGGCCGGTCCGAACATCGAGAACAGCGCCGACAGCACACGTGACGTTGTCGGCCTCACATCTCCTGGCCTGCCGCTGCTGCGCTGGCGATTCCGCCGGGTCAAACGCTCGGCTCCTCACCGGACAAGCCCGATCCCGGCCGCATGCGCAACCTGAAATCGGATGACCTGCAAAAGCATTATTCACATCGCAGGGTTTCGCTAACAATTGACTGTCCGCGCGTGTTTCGACCATGTTTTCGGTCCGCGGCGGAGGCGCGCCGAATCCGGGAAGCCCGCAACTCCACGCTGAACCCGCCTGACCTCCGGAGCGGCATCGCACTACAATGACAGGCCGCTCGGACCGCAAGAAACGCCGCTTAGTCGCGCGTGAATATCCTGACAACCGTGATTCGGAAGCCTGCCGCCCGTGGAAACTACGAACAACGAGACCGGTACGAATGTCGACGAGCCAGACCAGCTGGCCGGTGAGGCGCGGCTCATGCACGACCGGCTGGCGAAGGTCGAGGCGCTGCGCGAGCGCGGGATTGATCCTTACCCTCGCAGCTTCTACCGGTCGCACACGACCGCGGAGGCGGTAAAGCTGCTGGAGTCGACTGAAGGAGCCGCCGGCGATTCGGAGGAGGCGGTCAAGACCGACGAGGTGACGGTGGCCGGCCGGATCATTGCGCGCCGGGGCATGGGCAAGGCGTCGTTCATCGACCTCATGGACGCCTCCGGCCGGATCCAGCTGTTCGGCCGCCGTGACGTGCTCGGCGACCATTTCGAGCTGATCGACCTGCTGGACCTC
>JAKSCZ010000138.1 GCA_022360335.1 Pseudomonadota bacterium | reverse complement strand
GCAGGCACCGCCCGGCGGCTGTCCGCGGCCACCGCGATCCACCGATCCACGTGAGCGTCGAGCGGCGCGACGATCCCCTCCACGTCCTTGTCGTCCAGCACAGCGATCACCGCGACCGTCCGCCCGCCGGCCGGATCGTCACGGAGCGTCCGGGCCAGCGTTTCCGCGGCCGCCGGGTTGTGCGCGACATCCAGCAGCCACTCGACACCGTCCCGTTCCACGCTTTGCCCGCGTCCGGCGAGCCGTACGGCAGGCAGCACCGACGCGACCACGTCGTTCCGCGTCGCCCCGGACAGTCCCGCCGCATCGAGCAGCGCAATCACGGCGGCCGCATTGTCCCTCTGGAATTCGCCCGGCAGACCCGGCTGCGGCACGTCCTCGCCCGAATAGTCACGGCCTCGCAGCATCAGCCGCGCACCGCTCGCATCGGCGTGGGCAACGATGGCGTCCGGCACCTCGCGCACGCCGAAAACGACGGGAATACCGGGGCGCATGACGCCGGCTTTTTCGGCGGCGATCGTTTCGACGTCGTCACCCAGCCAGTTGCAGTGATCGAGCGCCACGTTCGTGATGAGCACCGCCGTCGGGTCGATGACATTGGTCGCATCGAGACGCCCGCCCATCCCGACTTCGAGCAGCCAGACGTCGAGGTCGGCACCGGCGAACACGACGAAGGCCGCGAGCGTGCCGTACTCGAAGTAGGTCAGCGGGACGCCGCCGCGGACGGCTTCGATCTTCTCGAAAGCTGCGACGATCCGGTCGTCGGTCGCAAGGCGGGCTCCCACGGCAATGCGTTCGTTGTAGTCGACGACGTGCGGCGAGGTGTAGCTGCCGACGCGGTAGCCGGCGGCTCGCAGCAGTGCCCCCGCGATGGCCACGCTAGACCCTTTGCCGTTCGTGCCGGCAATCAGCAGGACGTGTTTCGGCACGGGCGGGTCCAGGCGCTGCATCACCTTCCGGACGCGATCGAGACCCAGTTCGATCTCCTCGGGGTGCAGCGTCTCGAGCCACGTCAGCCATTCGGACAGCGGCGATCCGGCCGGGAGCATCGTGTAAGAATCAGCCGGCGGGGACGGGGCTCTCACGATTCTCGAATTTCGCCAGAAGGTTGGCGATTTCGTCGCGCATCTTGCGCCGGTCGAGAATCATGTCGATCGCGCCGTGGTCGAGCAGAAACTCGCTGCGCTGGAAGCCCTCGGGCAATCTTTCGCGCACCGTCTGTTCGATGACGCGCGGGCCGGCAAAGCCGATCAGCGCGCCCGGCTCGCCTATGTTGACGTCGCCGAGCATCGCGAGACTCGCCGACACGCCGCCCGTGGTCGGGTCGGTCAGCACGGAGACGTACGGAATGCCCCTGGCGCCGAGTTCCGCAAGCGCGGCCGACGTCTTGGCCATCTGCAGCAGCGAGAACAGCGCCTCCTGCATGCGAGCGCCGCCGCTTGCCGCAAACGAGACGAGCGGTATGCCGTTGTCCGCAGCGTGCCGCGCCGCACGCGCGAAGCGCTCTCCGACGACGGAACCCATCGAGCCGCCCATGAACGAAAACTCGAACGCACAAGCGACGATCGGCCGGCCGTGCAGCGTACCGGTCACGGTGACCAGCGCATCTTTTTCGCCCGTCTTCTTCTGGGCCTGGACGATGCGGTCGCGGTATTTCTTGCTGTCGCGGAACTTGAGCGGGTCCCGGGGCTCGAGCTGCGCCGACAGTTCCTGCTGCGATTCGGGATCGAGGAAGAAGTCGAGGCGCCGGCGCGCCCCGATCCGCATGTGGAAGTCGCACTTCGGACAGACGTGCAGGTTACGCTCGAGCTCGTTTCGATAGAGCTGCGCATCGCAGGACGTGCACTTGATCCAGACGCCTTCCGGTACGGACTTCGTGCGTTTCTCGGTGCTGATGCGCGACGGCATCAGTTTCTCGAACCAACTCATGCGAGGATGATATCCGGAAGCCGCTTCAAATACACCCGGCGTCCGGGATGCCGAACTCGCCCGGATACTCGACGCCGACCAGCGTAAGACCGTGCGCCGGCGCCGTCACCCCGCTCACGGTCCGGTCACGGCCGTCCAGTACCGCTTTGAGCCAGCCGGCGTCCTGCTCGCCCTCTCCGATCGCGGCCAGCGCCCCCGTGATGTTGCGCACCATGTGCATCAGGAACGCGTTGGCCGTGATGTCGAGCGTCACCCAGTCGCCCCTGCGTACGACGCGCACACGCATCACCTCGCGTGTCGCCGATTTCGCCTGGCACCCCGCGGCACGAAAGGCCGAGAAGTCGTGCTCGCCGACGAGTCGTTGTGCGGCGCGGTGCATACGCCCGGCGTCGAGCGGCCGGTGCACCCACCAGGCCCTGTGCCGGTGCAGCGCCGAGCGCTGCAGGCGATTCAGGATCCGGTAGCGATAGCTGCGGGCCGTCGCCGAAAAGCGTGCATGAAATTCGTCGCTGACGCGCCGCACCCACCCGACGCTGACGTCAGGCGGCAGGTTCGTGTTGGCGCCGAGAAGCCAGCCGCGGTCGGAACGCTCCGCGCCCGTGTCGAAGTGCACGACCTGTGCGCTCGCGTGCACCCCGGTGTCCGTGCGACCGGCACAATGGACTTCGACGGGCTCGTCTGCAACGAGCGCGAGCGCCTCCTCCAGGCGCTGCTGCACACCGATACCGTTCTGCTGGCGCTGCCAGCCGTTATACGACGTTCCGTCGTATTCGATGCCCAACGCGATGCGCATGCGGAGCGCGGGTCTGCCGGCAGCTCAGGGCCGGTTGAAGGGAGTTATTCGCATCGTGTCGCCGGGCCCTAACCCGGCAGCGAGTCGAGCAATTGCCGGGCCTGCTGGCGCTGGCTCTCATCGCCTTCGTCGAGGACCTCTTCGAGAATGCTGCGCGCACCGGCCGGGTCGCCCATATCGACGT
>JAKSCZ010000318.1 GCA_022360335.1 Pseudomonadota bacterium | reverse complement strand
GGGATCGACGACCCGAGATTGGTGTACGTCCAGTACAGCCAGCCGCCGAGGTCGGGCAGGCGCTCCGGGGCAAAACTGACGAGATCGATCCTGCCGAGAATATAGAGGATTGCGCCGGCGCCGAGAATCGAACCGAAAACACCGGCCGTCAGTCCTTCGACGAAGTTTCGGCTGTTGCCCCTCTGCGGCGCGTTCATCGTGACTACCTGGCGGCGTTACATGCCGAGCAGGTGGCCTCGAGTACCAGCTCGATTTCCTGGTACAGCTCGTCGGACCGGTAATAAGCTGCGTTGTCGAGGCTCACCCTGAGCAGGCCGCGTTCCTTGTCCGACAGTTCATGCGCCATGTCGAGGAGCACTTTCCGTTTGTTCGGACAGGTATGTGCGCAATTGTTGTAATCGCCCTTCAAAGACATGAATTTGACGTTGAAGTAGCGGTTGTAATACTCCCGCGCCTGCCGGTTGCTGAGCAGCCCCTTGTCGCCCGACCAGACGAGAAACTCACTGAAGGCGCGCTTGTTCCCGGGGCCGGGATCGCCCTCGGCGATCGACAACAGATCATCGTAGTAGCGGTTGAAGTGGGCGTGACAACCGTTCATCAACGACGTCTGCGCGGCGTCGATGGCCGCCGACAGGTTCTTCGATTGCGGTCCGACGCACTCGGGCGCATTCGATGCGCAGGACACGAGAAACGAGGCGGCCAGGAGGACGAGCAGATTCGTTCGCATGATGACGCTCCCTTACTGTTCCAGCGGGCTGCGATAGGCTTGTTCGACGCTGCCGGGCGGTGGGCCGGCCACGAGAGCGGTGTTTTGGGCGTCGCCGAACAGGATCGACTTGACCCCGCCCACGACCTCGATCATCTCGGGCGTGATGATACCGAACGACTGGTTGAGCTGTTCCATGAGCGTTGCGCGCGCGATCTCCTGGCGCGTGCGCTCGATCAGCAAGCTGGTCTCTTCCATGTCGAGGTAGATGTCCGATGCTAGAACGGCAAGCGACTGGTCCGTCTTGCTGTTCGAGGACGCGACCAGTTGGTAATACTGTTTGAAGCGTTCCGAAAGGCGCATGCCGGAGCGGCCGCGCAGTGTCGGAGACGGTTGCGACTGGGACTCACTTTGTTTGGCGCCGACCAGGGTCTCCTGCAGCGTCCATGGAGTCATCTTGCGGC
>JAKSCZ010000284.1 GCA_022360335.1 Pseudomonadota bacterium | reverse complement strand
TATGTCTTCCGGCGACCGGCAGCGCGCGGCCTGACGCGCCTCATTCATGATGAGGCGGAAGGGTTTGAGGTCGGCGTCGTTCAGTTCGAAGGAGATTCGCATAGCCACATGCGAATGGTACTAGAAAACAGGATCGCCGTTACTTGCGGAAGCGATGTTCCCAGTTGCGCGAGCGGTCGAACCTGCCCGTGTTGTACGGGTCTTCGCCGGGTTCCTCGCCCGAGTCGACCAGTGAGTCGTCGAGGATCTTGAGCTTCTCGTGAGTACCCGTATCCTCGCGCACATATTTGTTGCGGATCAGCACGTTCTTGCCGGGACCGTTGCTCACGATCGTGCCCGAGAGGTCTTCGCCGGCGTCCACGAACTCGGGATTGCGGCGGGGCACCTTCTTCTTCGGCGGCAGCGGGCGTGGTCTGATGCGGGCTCCGGCCTTTTGCGGCACGCGGGGTTCGGCCGATTCGCCGCCGCCGAACCGCTCCCGGAACCAGTTTGTCAGTTTCTCGATCATGCTCGAATGGCCCTGCGGCCGCACACTTCCCAGGCCCGATAGACGCGAGAATGCCGCAAGAATCCGCCTATTTCCAGAAACCCTGTGTTCATAGCCGGTTACGGTGCGGCAAAACCGTGAACCGGTTCACAATTTGCCTGTCGCCCGCCATGCCGCGGCGGCAAGCCGCAGGACCTGCCAGACGAGCCAGGGCGACAAAACGAGGAACCAGGCGACGACGTCACCGGCCCGGATTCTCGCACTCAGGTTGCCGAAAAAATCGGCGTAGCCGTAACCCTCATACGCCCCGAACACGGCGTTGCCGACGAACCAGATGCCGACCGGCACGATAACGAAGCCGAAAAACAGCAATCCGAGGAACAGCGCCGCCTCCTTCCTGAGCCTGCGCGACGGCGTGGCCGGAGAATCACTCAAGGTCCGGCGCCTCGGTATGACGGGTCCGATATCCTTGCCCGGCCGTCGGTCGAGGTACCGCGCGTTTCGGCCGTTCGTCGTAGCGGAAATGCGCGTTGCCGATCGAGACGATATCCCCGTTCCTGAGGAAGTGCTCCGTGACTCGAGCCGAGTTGACGTAGACGCCGTTCTTGCTGCCCCAGTCGATGAGCCGGGTCGTGTTGCGATCGGTTTGCACGACGGCATGCTTTCGACTGACACAGGACGCATCGAGCCGAATGTCGTTGTCGTCCGACCTGCCGATCGTGAGGCGGTCTTTGAACAGCGGAAAGCGCAGCAGCTTCCGGCCGATCTTCCCGACCAGGACGCGAGTGGGTCTTTCCCGGCTGCGCCGTGCCGGCGCCGGGTCCGGACCGGCGAGCCGCTCCAGGGTGGAATCGTCGAGACCGGAGACTCCGTCGTCCGTTTCGCCGAACCAGTCGACCTGTCCGGACTTGCGCGTGAGTTCGGTGAGCAGCGCGTTGATCGCGTCGCTGCGTGCTTCCAGCTTTTCCTCGAGTTCCCTTGCGGTCAGCGACATGCTCGCAAGCTCCGCCTCGAGCCGGTCCCTGGCTGCGGACACCGTCGCCAATTCGTCGCTGAGTCTGCGATTGCGCCTGGCCGATTCCGAAAGGGCGAGCCTCAAACGGTCGCGCTCCTTCTCGCGCGGCGAATGAACCTGGCGAAACCCGGGCGCTTCCGGTCCGGCCGTGAGATCGTCGTCAGAGACTAATTCCTTACTCTTGTTGTTCTCATTAGCCATGACGGCAGTTTAGCACGCGTCCTGTGCAAGCGGCTGCGTCGCAAGCATCGTCTTTCTTAAGTTAAATCGGCCGGAGCCCGGTTTCGCGCGCAGTCGATGCGTTCGGCCGTGACGGTCGGGATCGTGGCGTTCGCGCATGTCCTGCTTCAGTTATCGGGACGGCCCGTCGCAGTGTTGCGGCAACCGGGCAGGTTGTCGACGTGAAGCAGGTCGGGGGTCTCGCCGACGAGCTCATGCACGGCGCGCGTCAGCGTCGCGAGGTCGGCTCGTGAGCCGGCGAGCACGGGCAGCAGATCGTCCAGGCCGGCGGCGCCGTCCGACGCAGCGACGAGCGCCTTGTCCAGCGCCGCGAACAGCGTTACGGCCCGGGCCGTCGTGGCAGCGGTCGACGCCCGGCCGCACAAGGTATCGGCTCGCTTTGCCCAATCGGCCTGGCGCTCGAATGCCGCCAGCGCGCGTTCGGGGGTGATCGCTCTGCCGCGGCGCAGCAGTTCGATACTGTAGTACTCGGCCAGTCCTTCGCCGATCCAGTCGAATCCGGCCGCCGTGCGCAGGCCCAGCGCGACGTGCATGACCTCGTGCAGCAGCGGGCTGGTCGCGTTTTCGCTGATCAGGGGACGGTCGGCGTGAAGGAAAAGCGACGCCGGCGCCGACAGGCCGCCGCGCCACATCGGCTCGCCTGCACTGGCGATGGTCAGACGGGGCAGGGCGCCGGGCAGGAGCTCATCCAGTTGGGGCAGGGTCCAGCCGAGCAGGGCCAGCATCTCGAGCCGTCTGACGCCGTGTCCTTCGGGCGCGGCGACGGCCACACGCGTCCCGGCGATCGTATCGCGCCGCACGCCCAGCCTGCCGACCGCGATCCAGCCCGTCGGCTGGTCGAAGCGGCGCTCGGGCCGGTCCACGACGATCGGCCGCTCGAGCGCCGGGTATTCGGAAACGAACGACCAGCCGTCGGGTACGACGACGTCGATCGTCGTTCGGGAGACGGTGCCCTTCAGCGTTCGCGTCCTCGCGCGCGGGATCGCGTCTTCCATGCGGAAAACGCCCCAGTCGGCACCCAGGAACGCGTCGAAACCGGCGTTGCCGCGCTCGTGGGAGATTGCGACTTCCCATTGCAGGGAACCGCCGCGTTCCGGCGGCTGCCACGTCACACGGCCGTCTGCCGATTCGATGCGACCGTCGCCGTCGACTTCGTCGACGATGCGGCTCGTCGAAAACGACAGCTCGCGCAGCGAGCCGCCGCTTTGCCGCAGATGCATCGCAACGCGCACGGTCGCCGCGGCGGGGTCGGGCGCAATCACGTAGTGCACCGAGTATTCGCCCGGTTCGCTGCGATCCGCGGATTCCGACGCCGGTACGCCGCAGCCGCCGGCAATAACGATAAACGGCAACAGCCAGCGCCCGCCGGCGTCCTTGCAAGCTGAGAGGCAGTTCATACCGGATTGAGGTCCCACGGGCTATGATCGCGTTTCACGGTAAGGGAGTGACGCAGATGATAGCGCAGCCGCAGCGCCTGATCCGGGCTTTCGCCTGGCCGGAGGCGGCGCCGCAATGGTTTATGGGACCGCTTCTGACGACCGTGTTGGCGCTGGCCGCATGCGGTTCGAGCCCGAGTGTGCCGGATGCCGGCCGGGCGGCGGATCCCGGCGAGCGCGCTGCGGCGGCGGCCATCGATCAGGTGGGCGAGCCGTATCGCTACGGGGGCAGCGCGCCGGGCGGCTTCGACTGCAGCGGCCTCGTGCAGTACGCGTACGGGATCGCCGGCTTGCGCGTTCCGCGGACGACGGGTCAGCTGTGGTCGGCCGCGCGACCGGTCGCGAGAGACGAGTTGCGGCCCGGCGACCTGCTCTTTTTCAGCATCGAAGGAAAGATGTCGCACGTCGGTATGTACGTCGGTAACGAGCGATTCGTCCATGCACCGCAATCGGGCCGCAGGGTATCCGTCGCTTCGCTCGAAGCGCCTTTCTACAGAACGGCATTTCTCAGGGGCGGCCGGATTTACTGAACGATAAACGACCGCAGGTGGTTCGCCAAGCCCTTGCAGGCGTGTGATTGTGCGCGTGCGATCAGGGGGATCGGAACGACGAGGGCCGGCAGGAAAGAGGTGCCGCTGACGTCGGCCGACACGGTGCCCGCCGTTTCGTAGTCGTCGAGATCCCAGACGGACGCCTCGTAGTCCGCATCGTTCTGCCACCAGGCAAAGCCGAAGCAGCCGCCGCCGCCGGGGCCGGCGGCACAGGAAAGACTGCCGCCTTCGGCAACGCGTTCCGTATCGCCGTCGAGCCAGACGATGTAGCGGACACCCATGTTGTCGACCGCCTGTTTGACGCCGGGGCGCTGCATCAGCGTCGGCAGGCCCTTGGTGTCGGCGGGCGCCGTACGCGGCTCGAACCAGGGGAACAAGCTGTCCACGAATTGCTGGTGGGGTACGACCTTGATGCCGCGGGATCCGCTTCGAAGGGCCTTTTCGATGCAGGCGATATAGTCCGATTCGGTTTCGTTCCCCTGATGGTAGCTCTTTGCCATGATTACGACGGACTCGTCGTCACTCAGGCCGGTGACGGACTCACGATCGTCCTCGACGTGCGACGTGACGCAGCCGGCGAGCGACAGGCCGGCGCATACGATAATCAGACTGCCTCTATTCCGCTGCATCGTCGATTCCTCCGATTGCGAATATACCGATGACGCTTTCCGGCTCGTCGTTTTCGGGCCGGGTGTCGGCGCCGGCGAGCGTTTCTCCGGGCTCGGCCGTGGCGGGGTCGAGCGGGCCGTCGGCGAGATCGCGGATTCGCGTGACCTTTTCCATTTGCATGATGATCAGTGCCGCGGCGTCGCGCATCGCGAGAATCGCGGCGCGCTCCAGCGAATCCGAGCCTCCCAGCCCTTCCTTCCGGCTTTTGCCGTAGGCGTTGACGGTCCAGCTCGAGGCACGATTGCCGACGCTGTCGTAAACCGCCATGCGGTAGCGAATCCACACGGCGAACGCGTTCGTCTGGGTCTGCGCCGGCACGGAGAATTCGAAGCCTTCGATGGCCGGCTCGATCAGGGCGTCGAATTCGAAGTCGCGCGGGTCGTCGTCCGGGCCGAGTACGACGAGCGTCCGGAACATGTGGCCGAACAACTGCTCGAAAAAGCGCGCATTGGAGGACCCGAGTTCAATGGTCCACGTGTCTCTTCCGAGTACTTCTTCGACGTGGGTGAAATCATGGAACTCGGCCGGGATACGGACCGCCACGTCCACCGGGATCTTCTCGAGCCGCGGTTTGGGAATCGTCGGCAATTCCATCGTTACGGTCGAGGCGCAGCCTGCGACCAGTGCCGCCGCCGTACCGGCCATCGTTGCTCGTCGTATACTCTCGACCAAGTCGACTGGATCCACGCGTGGTTCGATGCTGCTCAGTAGATCGATTCGGGCCTCCGGAGTT
>JAKSCZ010000037.1 GCA_022360335.1 Pseudomonadota bacterium | reverse complement strand
GGGGTCGAGTTGTTCGAGCTTCTCGAGGGGCATGCCGACGATCGTTCCCGGCCCGTCGCCGACGAACGATTCCGCAGCGCGGATGGCGAAGACACAGCGATAGCGGCGATCCGGATCGTTCTCGTCGCGTGCAAATCGCAGGATGCCGTTCGACGAGGTCTCGATCAGCGTGCGTACCAGATGTTCGCTGTCCGCGAGCTGGCTCAGCGCCTTGCGCCGCTCCGTCACGTCCCGGCAGACGATAAGCATGCCGATGTCCTGGCCCCGCGAGCCGGTCAGGGAACCCACGCTCACCTCGTAGACGTTCTTCGTATCCATACGAAGAGTCTGTGTCAGGTCGAGTTCCCGTGCCTGCTCGATGATCGAACGCGCCTCGGGGAAATCTTCCCACAGCCGCCGGCCGATCAGGGTGTACTCGTCGCCTTTCAGCAAGCGTTGCGCCGCCTTGTTGGCGCAGATGATGCACTGGTCGTTGTCGACGACGAAGATCGGGTCGCGTACGTGATCGAACAGGGTCTTGTAGGCGAGCGGGCTGAAATCGTGGACGCGCAGCTTGAGTCCCACCCACGCGAAAAACGGCCACAGCAGCGCGATTGTGGATGCCGTGAACGGGAACTCGGGCGGCCCCACGCCGAGGAACGTATTGGCGATGCTGACGGAGAACGGGAACAGCGCGCAGGTCAGCAGCAAGGCGATCGTCTTGCGGTGCGCCGGCGCGATCGTCGGCAGGCGGACGGCGAGACCGAGTGCCGAATACGCGATCAGGCCGTAAGTAAACGGTGCGTAGACGCGGTTGTACCAGTAGTGGTCCGTGACGTTCGAGAATCGCAGGCCGGCTTCGGTTTCGATCGCCGTCCACAGCATGTTGTGCATCGGATTGGTCAGCGCCAGGATCATGGTCGCCGCGGGTACGACCGCCATCATCGTGACGAGCGGCCAGCTCTGGCGACCGACCGTGTACTCGCGGTAGATCATGAAGAAGACGACCGCTGCGAACGCCGCCGACGTAAAGCTGAAGACGCGGCCGATGCCGTAGGTCACCGCGTCCGCCGCTCCGTAGGAAAACGCGGCGCCGGTGAGGAGACCCGCCATCAGGAACAGGAGCAGGCAGACCGGGTTGTCGAGTTTGTGCGGAGCTGCGCGTGCGATGCGTACTGCGAGGAATGCATACGCGGCGGCGGCAAACGCCAGGAGCGGCGACACGATGTCGGTCAGGGACAACATGGCCCCATGCTATCGGGGTCCGGGGCTACATAATGCGACCTGTTCCGCAATCCTGAGCGGCGAGTGCGAACCCCGTCACAAATTCGCTGCTGTGAAGGCCGTTCGCCGCGCCGTCAAAGACCTTCGGCAGTATCGGCGATCAGCGTGTCGACGACCGATTTGAGTGCGTCTTCGGTGCTTGCGCCCGATGCGCGTTCGAGTTCGTAGTCCTTGAGCTGCCGGTGGGCGCTCGTGCCGCGACACAGGATATCGAGGATGCCCTTGACCTCTTTCTCGCAGCCGAGGGCGCGTGCGTCTTCGGCTATCAGCGAGCACAATTCGTCCATGAGTTCCGCAAACGGCACGACCTCGCCTTTCGCCAGGTCGATCAGCCCCTCGTCGAAACTGTAGCGCATCGCACGCCAGCGATTCTCACGAATCAGCATCGGCGTGTACAGCCGCCACCGCTGGTTCCGGTCACGTAAACGGCACAGCATGCGCAGGATGCAGGTGAGCAATGCCGCGAGGGCCACGGTATCGTCGAGCCGTGTGCAAACGTCCATGATGCGCGTCTCGAGCGTCGGGAAACGGCCGCTCGGCCGCAGGTCCCACCAGATACGCGTCGAGTCCTCGATGAGTCCTGCGTTCTGCAGAATGCTCACGTGCCGCTCGTACTCGGCCCAGCTGGCGAACCGCTCGGGCACGCCCGTACGCGGCAGCGCGTCGAAGATCGTCAGGCGATAGCTCTTGAGGCCCGTGTCACGGCCCCGCCAGAAGGGCGACGAACAGGACAGCGCCAGCAGGTGCGGCAGGAAATACGACAACTGGTTCATCAGATCGATACGTAACTCGTTGTCGTCGATGCCCACGTGTACGTGCATGCCGCAGATCACGAGTCGCCGCGCCGCGCCCTGCATCTCCAGGGTCAGCTGGTCGTAGCGGTCTTTTTCCGTGTGTTTCTGATCGGTCCAGGACGAAAACGGGTGCGTCGACGCCGCAATCGGTGCGAGGCCGTGATTGTTCGCGACCTCGATGACGTTGCGCCGCAGGCGCGCGAGCTCTTCGTGCGCCTCCTGGATGTTGTTGCAGACCCGGGTCCCGATCTCGATCTGCGAGCGCAGCAATTCGGACGTTACCTGTTCGCCGAGCTTCTCCTCGGCTTCGGCCATGAGTGTCTCGGGTGGATCGACGACGAGACCGCGCGTCTCCTTGTCGACCAGCAGGTATTCCTCTTCCACGCCGAGCGTGAATGGCGGTTCGTTCATGCCTTTACCCTGCCCCTTTTTTTTGTTTCGGCTATGCGGTAATGCGCCGGTTCTTCATACCCAGCTTTGCAGGAAGCGATGCGATGACGTCGTGCATCACCGCCGCAATCTCGGCCACGCCTTCGTCGTCGTCGACAAGGTCCTGCCGAATCTCGATTCCGACATGAGGCAACCCGGGTTCCTCGGCGTGATGATCGATCGTAAAATCCTGCGGCGCCTTGCCCGAATACGGTTCGTTGTCGCCGACGCGGTAGCCGGCCTCACGCAGTGCCTCGAGAAAGACGCTGCGCGTTCTTTCGTCCTTGTCCCACAGGACACCCATCTGCCACTCGCGGGACTCGCCGTTCAATACCGGCGTAAAGCTGTGGATCGAAACGAACGCGGGCGCCGGTCCCACCTTCCCGAGGCGCTCGACCTGCTCCGAGATGGCGACGTGGTACGGCCAGTACAGCGCGCTGGCGCGCAGATTCTTGTCGGCCTGGCGCAGATTGCGATTGCCCGGCACGAGGATGCCGTCGCCGTATTCGAGGAACGCGCTCGGGTCCATCAGCTGGCGATTACAGTCGACGATCAGCCGCGAGTAGTTCTGAACGACCGCGGTAACGCCCAGCGACGCCGCCAGTGCTTCGGTCAACGCTCCGGCGCCGATGTCGATAGCGAGGTGGCAGCGCCTCGCGAAGGGATCGAGGCCCATGTCGCCCAGGGACTTCGGGAAGCGGCAGCTCGCGTGGTCGCAGACCAGCAGAATGGGTCGGTCGGACAACGGGTTGATTACGCGATACGGCCCGGGCTCGTCGGAAGCAAGCAATGTATGCACTACGCCGGGATGTCGTTCTCGCGTCATACCTGTTCGCGGACAGGGTCCGCTCCGGGAAAAAAGCCTGGACGGTCAGTTTACCGCAACAAGCCCGTAACGCCACCGTGGAATGTGCGGATCAGGCAAGCAGCTTGGAAGCGATACCCCAGGGCTCGAAGGATTCGATCGACGCCGGGCGGGCGATGTAATAGCCCTGCGCGAATTCCACGCCTAGCGAACCGAGCTTGTCGAGCACCTGCTTGGTCTCGACGCGTTCGGCGATCGTTTCGATGCCCATCGCATTGCCGACCTCGTGAATCGCCTTCACCATGCTCTCGTCGACGTTGTCGTCGGCAACGTTGCTGATGAACTGGCCGTCGATCTTGAGGTAATCGACCGGAAGATTCTTGAGATACGTAAACGACGACAATCCGCTGCCGAAGTCGTCGAGCGAGAATTTGCAGCCGAGCTTCTTGAGCGCCTGCATGAAGTGAATGACGCGTGCCAGATTGGAAATGGCGGCCGTCTCGGTTATTTCGAAACAGATCGCAGCCTGCGGCAGCTTCTGTTTTTCGAGTTCGTCCATGACGAAATCGAGGAAGCGGTCCTCACTGAGAGACGTGCCGGAGAGATTGATCGCGAGCGTATAGCGCGCCTTGCCGGTCTCGCTGCGGTCGGCCAATTGCGAGAGCGTCTCGTGGATGACCCAGCGATCGAGCGTCGACATCAGGTTGTAGCGCTCGGCTGCAGGGATGAACTGCTTCGGGCCCACGAGCTTGCCGTCTTCGTCCCGCATTCTCAACAACAGTTCGTAGTGAGCGCGGCGTTCGCCGTTCTCCTTGCCGATCCCGATGATCGGCTGGAAGAACAGTTCGAGGCGATCGTCTTCGACGGAGCTGGTGATGCGCGATACCCACTTCATTTCCTCGTGGCGCATCGAGGCATCGCTGTCCCGATCGAAGTGCACCTGGTTGCGGCCCTTGTCCTTGGCCGAATAGCAGGCAACGTCCGCCGAACTCATGAG
>JAKSCZ010000113.1 GCA_022360335.1 Pseudomonadota bacterium | reverse complement strand
CCCGTTGCGGAGCCGTTTTTCTCTATGTAGTCGAGAATCGCCTGTTTCGTCGTCTTGGGCATGTACCCGATTGTAAATCAATTAGCAACTTATAAAAATACCAATTGTAAAGGATATATCTCGCTTCTCAGGTGAGGTTGTCAAGAAATAAACAAGATAAAGAAATGTTAATTATCAATTACGAACTCGAAAGGCAGGTTTGACGGGTCCGTATATCAGAGCCGTGTCCAAGGCAGGATTCGCAGCGCCCGCAGGCGGTCGGCGACGGTATCGTCGGCAGCGCGCTTCATCGTCTCGGGAATGAAATCGACGAGTTTACGCCCGTGGTATTTGCGGAAAACTGGTTCTGTGACGTTCGCGGCGGGCGCCCGGGTTTGACGGACTGCGTGCCCGACAACGATCTCTCGGGTAACCGCTTGCCGAGGACACCGGAATTCACTGGCAGCATTACGTACCGACATGATTTAGCTGTGGCGGGCTTCGACGTATCGGCGCAGGCGACATTGAATTTCAGCTCGTCGTTCTTCCACAGCATTACCAACTTCGACGAAGGAGAATTCACGTCCAAAGAGGACGGATATGAAAATCTCAATGCTTCGATTCGGGTGACCAGGCCGGACGCCGATTGGTACATCGATATATGGGGCAGCAATCTGACTGATGAGCAGCATAAGATCGGGCAGAATGTTGCGGGCAGCGTCGGCAATCTGGGATTTGTATTGGGCGAATACACACCGCCACGTATGTATGGCGTGAAGTTCGGCGTTAACTTCTGATTTCGACGGGCGGTGGGTGCAGCTTGAGAGTTGCTGTTGCTCGCGATGCTGTTTGAGCTTCTGGTTAGGCAAGCCCGCGAGATTCACTCGTTTCCGCCTTTGTCGGGCGGGTAAACGGGAAGATATTCTCTCAGACCGAGATGGTCCGCGTACCATTGCAGCTCTTTGTTGATCTTGAACAATCGATGGGAAGGCAAGGAAAAATTGTGCTTTTCGCCCGGCGCCACGAAGAGCTCGGTTGTTGCGTTGGCGCTCTTGACGGCGCGGTACATGAGTATTGCCTGCGTTGGCGGAACACGCTCGTCGTTCTCGCCCACCATGAACAGTGTTGGCGTTACCACAGAATCCGCCCCCTCTAACGGGGATTGGTTCCGGTAGATGTCGTGATCGGATTCTTTGTCCCACGGTGTGCCGCCGAACCATGGAGTACGGTTATGCCGGGTGTCGCTTTCACCGTACAACGAGGTCCAGTCGGCGACGCCGGCGCCTGACGACGCCGCAGCAAAGCGGTCCGTTACCGTGATGAGTTTGTTGGTCATGTGGCCGCCGGCGCTCCACCCCATCTTTACCAATTTGTCGGGGCCGGCAAGGCCGGCATCGACCAGCGAGTCGACTCCGGAAAGTACGTCGAGATGGGAGTTCGTGAAGTACCCACCCACCATGTCGCGCATGAAATCGTCGCCATAGCCGCTGCTGCCGCGATGGTTGGGAAGAAATATACCGTAGCCGTTGCCGGCCAGCACGGGGAGGTACCTGGAGACATTCCAGCTGCCGAACTGGGACGAGGAACGGGGCCCGCCATGAGTGATGGTGACGAGCGGAAACTCGTCGCCGACGGAATAGCCAAGCGGATAGACGAGAAGACCCTCGAGCTTCGTTCCATCGTAGCCTTCCCATGAGTAAGCAGCCTGGCGCGGTAGCTTGAATCGGTCAACGAACCCGGCGTATTCACTGGTCAGGCGAGTCGGCTGTTCGTTGTCCGGCCGGATCAGGAATACCTCGCCGGGAAAATCCGCGGTGCGCAGCAGGAACGCATGGGTCCCGGACACTGCGTCGAATTCCCAGTCGTCGACCACATGATCGCCGGCCGTTAATTCAGTCAGCTTCTCGTCTGCAAACCGGTAGTAATAAAGATTCGTTCGCAAGCCGGTATTGCCGCGGATATACAGTCCCCGGCCGCTCGCGTCGAATTCGACGTCGAGCATTTCCATGTTCACGTCCGTCAGAATCGGTCGTGCCGCGGGGTCGCCGATTCTCGTGAGGAAAACGTTGTCCTCGAAGTACGGCTGACCGGCTGCGTTGACGGTGGCGATGAAGGCAATCGACCGGTTGTCCGGCGACAGACGCACTTTTTGTTCCCGGAATGCGTTTCTCGTGATGCGGCGCGTCTTGCCGGACCGAAGCTCGACGACGTGAACCTCGCTCTCCGGTGCATCGTGCAGTCCATCAGGGTCGCGTGCGTAGACGATGAAATTGCCGTCGCGCGAAACCGAGTATTCCCGGACGTCGAAATCGCCGAAAACGACTGGACGCGTCTCGCCGGTCGCGAGCACGAATTCCCAGATTTCCCGCATCCGGACCGATTCGTACTCTTTGATGAGCCAGCGGTTTTCGCGGCCGTCTTCTTCTTCCTTGTCCAGAGGCGTGCGGGACGAGAAGAAGAACCGATCGCCCCGGGCCGACCACTGTACGTCGTCTACGTCTTCCGGGTGTTCGGTGATCCGCTGCACGCTCAGATCGGACAGCTGCACCAGGTAGGCCTGACGATGTTTGTCGCTGCCGCGCTTGAGCCGGGCGATGAATCCGCTGCCGTCCGGGCGCCAGGCGGGCCGTGAAAAAGTCTCGTCCGCAGCTTCGGCTTCGATGACGAGGCCGGTCGTACCGCTCTCCAGATCGATGATCCGATAGCGAAACACTTCGTCGTTCTCAGTCCAGTTGACCTGGCTTCGCAAGTAGATGACATGGCGCCCGTCAGGTGAGACGGCGGGCTCGGACAGGCGTGTGAGCTCCACCATGTCCACGGCATTCATGGGACGAGGTTCCTCTGCCGTCGCCCCGGTGCAAACCGGTACCGCCGCCAGCGCCATGAGTAATCGCATATCCATGAGTGCAGCATACCTGCCGACCGCAAACCCGATGATGCTCAGTCAGGCAAACGATATACTGATTCTGCATACAGAGATTTCGGCGAGTGGCTGCATGTTCTCTTGCACATCGGAACCCGGGGTAAGTCGATGGAGTTAAAGTGGTTGCAGGACTTCGTGTCCCTTGCCAGCACCGGCAATTTTTCGCGTTCGGCCGAGGACCGGCATGTCTCGCAGTCGGCTTTTAGTCGGCGGATTCAGTCGCTGGAAGCCTGGCTCGGCGCCGAGCTCGTGGATCGCGGGACGCACCCGGTTTCGCTGACTGAACCGGGCATGCGGTTCCTGGGGACGGCCAGGTACATGATCCAGCTGGCGAATTCGATACAGGAGGACTTCCAGGATGGCGAGAGTACCGTAGCTGAGACCATCGCATTTACATCGTCGACTAACCTGGCGACTTCTTTCCTGCCGGCGTGGGTCGCAGATCTGTCCGGGGATTTCGGCAGATTCAGGACCACAGTGCAGACGGACATCTCCGGTGTTCACAAGCACTTTGAGATTCTGCGATCGAAACAAAGCGACTTTTTGCTCCATTACGGTCAGGGCGTCGACGTTCTTGCCATGGATGCACGACGGTATGAGCATCTGGTCGTAGGGCGTGACACACTGGTACCGGTTTGCCATGCTTCGCTGAGAACGGACGACGAGTACCTGTTTCCGACGAGGTCGTCCGAGCCTTTGAACTACCTGTCTCCCTGGCGAAACTCTTCGATCGCGAGCGCTATCGCCACGAAGATAACCGAATCCCGGTCGTTTACACGCCTGAACACGGTTCTCGAAAGCTCGATACTGGGTTGCACCAAGGGGTTCGTGGTGGCTGCTGCGGGATTCGCCTGGCTGCCGCGCTCCATCGTCGTCGCCGAGCTCGAGTGCGGGGAACTCGTTCGGGCCGCCGACGCAGGGTTCGATATCCCGCTGTCCATTCAGCTGCATCGGTACTCAGCGAGCCCATCGCCGATCGCAGGACGATTCTGGCAATTCGTATCCGAACGGTATGCGGACCTGCAGCAATAGCGGTTCCGGCGAACGGGGTTATTCACAAAAGGAATGGCTTCTGCCGAATTCGGCATTGGTCGACTCTGCGCGTTGCGCTAGCCTGCAGACCTTCTCCGGGAGCGGGGCGGCAGATGGCACGCGCAATTGCAGACGACTGTTCGGGAACGCGGGCGGATTCTCCGGCGCTCGAGCCGGTGCTCGAGTACGGCCTGGTAACGACACCCGCAGAAGACGCCCGGTGCGAATGCGTAGTCGTTCCGGTAGCGGGCGGGCAGACCCTGTGCGAGGGAGTCGGGAGACTCGATAATAAAATCGGCGGGCCGCTCCGGCGGCTCGCCGCCCGCGGCCAGTTGCCTGCAGGGCCGGGTGACGTGCTTCAGGTGCCTGTCTTCGGTCACCCCTCGATAGAGACCGTCATAGCGGTGGGGACCGGTGTCCCGGCCGAGCGGACCGCAGATGTGTTCGCCAGGGTCGCAGAGGCCGCCATCGACGCCATCGTTGCCGCAGGCGTACGCACGGCGGCCTTATACATCAGCGACATCGACGTCCTTGAACGGGACGATTACTGGCGGGTTCGGCAAACGGTAGTGACGGCGGATACGAAATGCTATCGCTTCCGCCGGGAAGCACTGCCCCGCGTTTTGGAGAACGTCTTCATTTCCGGTTCCGAGGGTAGCGAGGTAGCCCTGGAACACGGGACCGCAATGGCTGCGGCAATGCGCCTGACCCGGTCGCTCGCGGACACGCCTCCGAACGTGTGCACGCCGAGCTATCTCGCAGACGTCGCAATCGGCATCGGCCGGCGCTTCATGAGTGTCTCTACGTCCGTAATCGAGGAGCAGCAGATGGAGCAACTCGGCATGGGCGCGATACTGTCCGTCGGCCGGGGAAGCCGCGAACCGAGCAAGCTGCT
>JAKSCZ010000218.1 GCA_022360335.1 Pseudomonadota bacterium | reverse complement strand
CGGAGGTGCCCGACTGCTGCAGTTCGGCGAGGTTGGACAGCCACTCGCGCGCGCGCCTCTGCGGCGTCGCGTCCGACTTGTCGTCGGCCTTGTAGATCCAGTGCGAGGCGACGCCCGATTCGGCGACGCGGTCCATGTCGCGGGTGCGAATCTGGACTTCGAGCGGCAGACCCTCGGGGCCGAACAGCGTCGTGTGCAGGGACTGGTAGCCGTTGATGCGCGGGATGGCGATGTAATCCTTGAAGCGGCCCGGCATCGGCTTGTAGAGCTGGTGCACGAGTCCGAGCGTCTGGTAGCAGGTGCGGACGTCGTCGACGATGATGCGAAAGCCGTACACGTCGACGACGTCCGAGAGCACGCGCTTCTTTTCCGCCATCTTCTTGTAAATGCTGTACAGGTGTTTCTCGCGGCCGATGATGTCTCCCTCGATGCCGTCTTCGGCCATCGCCCTGGCGAACATCTCCGAAATGCGCTTGACGATCTGGCGCTGGCTGCCCCTGCTCTTGCGCAGCGTGTTCTCGAGCACCCGGTAGCGGAACGGGTGCAGATGCCGGAAGCCGAGGTCTTCGAGCTGCACCTTGAGGCGATTGATGCCGAGACGATTGGCGATCGGGGCGTAGATGTCGAGCGTCTCGCGGGCGATGCGTTTTATCTTCGCGGACGGCATCGCGCCGAGGGTCTGCATGTTGTGCAGGCGGTCCGCCAGCTTGACGAGGATGACGCGAATATCCTCGATCATGGCGAGCATCATCTTGCGGAAACTCTCGGCCTGGGCTTCGGCGCGGCTGCGGAACTGGATCTGGTCGAGCTTGCTGACGCCGTCCACGATCACTGCGACGTCTTCGCCGAACCTGTCGCGGATTTCGTCGAGCGAGGCTTGGGTGTCCTCGACGACGTCGTGCAGGATCGCGGCGCAAACGGCCTCGGCGTCGAGGTGCATTTCGGCGAGTTCCTGCGCGACGGCGACGGGATGCGTGATGTAGGGCTCGCCCGACTTGCGCGTCTGGCCTTCGTGGGCCGTTGCGCCGAACTCGTAGGCCGACAGAACCGTCGCGACCTGTTCGTCGGGCAGGTAGGACTCGAGCGTCTCGACGAGCAGGCGCACGCCCCTGTGCCGGCGCGAAGCGCCGGGCAAACGCGACAGCAGGGTGGACGCGTAGCTCATGCCCCAATCTTAACGGGGCCGCGCCGTCCGGGGAATGACGTCAGCCGCTTGCCGCGGCGTTCAATCGCCGATCGATATACCGCGGATGGGCAGGATGTCTTCGGGCGCCTCCGGCTGCAGGAGCTCCTCGGCGGCGGGCTGCTCGATTTCCTCGAGGATCGACGGGGTGACGAGGCCGTCGGCGATCTCGCGCAGCGCGAGCACGGTCGGCTTGTCGTTCTCGAGCTCGACCATCGGGTCGGCGCCGTGCGCAATGCGGCGCGCGCGCTTGGCGGCGACGAGCACCATTTCAAAGATGTTGTCGATGTTCTCGAGGCAGTCCTCGACCGTAATGCGAGCCATCGCGGCAATCCCGTCTATTCCAAGGTGTCAGGTTCGGGTGAGCGTCACCCGAACCCCATGATGACGGCGGCCGGTACGGGGCGGTACCGAATATAACCAAATGTTATTAGCGATCGTCCCCGACGATCCGCCGGACGGCCTCCCGCAGGGCCTCGTTGGCGGTCGAGAACGCTTCGCCTTCGCCGGCCAGCACGGCTTCGAGGTCGGCGACGGCCCGGTTCAGGTCGTCGTTGACGATGACGTAGTCGAATTCGTCCCAGTGCGACATGTCCGACCGGGCGTCGCGCAGGCGCCGCTCGATGACGTCGGGCGCATCGGTGCGCCGCTCGCGCAGGCGCCGCTCGAGTTCGGCGACGGACGGCGGCATGATGAAGATCGTCACGGACTCGGGCATCGACTCGCGTACCTGCCGCGCCCCCTGCCAGTCGATCTCGAGAACGACGTCGCGATTGTCCGCGAGGTGCTTTTCGACCTGGCTGCGGCTCGTCGCGTAGAAGTTGCCGAATACTTCGGCGGACTCGAGCAGTTCGCCCTCGGCGCGCAGGCGCATGAACTCCGATTCCGTCACGAACAGGTAGTCGACGCCGTCCGCTTCGTTCCTGCGCGGCTTGCGTGTCGTGTAGGAAATCGAGAATCGCAGTTCGGGGTGTTTGCGGACCACCGCATGCACGAGGGTCGTCTTACCCGCACCCGACGCTGCGGCGAACACGTACAGTTTTCCGGACCTGAGCTCGGTCATTACTCGACGTTCTGAATCTGTTCGCGCATCTGTTCGATCAGAACCTTGAGGTCGACGGCCGCTTTCGTCGTCTCGGTGTCGGCCGACTTCGATGCGAGCGTATTCGCTTCGCGATTGAGTTCCTGCATCAGGAAATCGAGGCGCCGGCCGACCGGTTCGCCGGCATCGAGCGCACTGCGAATCTCGACGAGATGGCTCTCGAGGCGGTCGAGTTCCTCGTCGACGTCGAGCTTCGTGGCGAGGAGCGCGAGTTCGACCTCGAGCCGCGCCGGATCCGCTTCGACGTCGAGCGCCGCAATGCGTTCCCGTTGCTTGCTGCGCGCAGCGGCGAGCACCTCCGGCATGCGAACGCGCAACGACTTCGCGATCGATTCGACCCCGGCACAGCGCGACTCGATCATCTCCCGGATGCGGGCGCCTTCGTTCGAGCGCATGTCGCCGATCGCCGTCAGCGCGGCATCGAGCAACGCGGCGGCTTCGGCGAGCAGCGGTTCGACGTCGAACTCGGCCGGTTGCACGACGCCCGGCCAGCGCAGAATCTCGATCGGGTTGACGGCCGCAACCTTGGGCAGCCCGGCGGTCACGTCACAGATGCGGCGGCCGATCAGTTCGACGAGTTCCGCGTCGATCCGTAACTCGGTGCTCTCGTCGAAGGCACGCCGGAAATAGAGGGCGCATTCGACCTTGCCGCGACCGAGCCGCGCGCTCGCCTGCCGGCGAAAGTCCCGTTCGCCGGGCCGCAGAGCTTCGGGCAACTTGAACTGCACGTCGAGGTAGCGGTGATTGACTGCACGAATCTCCCAGGTGAGCGTCCCGGTGGCCGTTTCGGCCGACTCTCGTGCAAAGCCCGTCATACTGTGTAACATCTGCAGCCAACTCCCGTGCGGCCAGCCGAACTGCCGCCTGCATCACGCTTTTGTGAGGGAGGACATTCTAAGCTGTCGTTGCAGCCGATAGCCACACACGGGTCGATGCAGATCGAATACGCCAAGGTTTCCGCACTGGGCGACCGCCAGGACAACCAGGACCGTGCCGCGGTCGTCGCGTCCGGGGACGCGGCGCTGATGCTCGTGTTCGACGGCATGGGAGGTCATTCCGACGGCGCGAAAGCGGCGGAGACCGGACTGAAGGTCGTGCAGGATGCATTCATGCGATCGGCGCAGCCGATCTTCGATCCGCAGGGCTTCCTCTACATGGCGCTGTCGAGGGCGCACGACGAAGTGGTCGCCCTCGGCGAAGACATCGCGGTCGATTTCCGGCCGCGCGCGACCTGCGCGGTCTGTCTCGTGCAGGAAGGGGGCGCCTTCTGGGCGCATATCGGCGACAGCCGCATTTACCAGATTCGTGCAGGACAGGTACTGACGCGCTCGCGCGATCACAGCCACGTGGAAGTCCTGATCCAGGAGGGCGCGATCTCGGAAGAGGAGGCACGGGATCATCCGATGCGCAATTTCGTCGAGTGCTGCATCGGCGGCGATGCACCGGTGCCCGACATGAGCATCACGGGCATGAAGCGGCTCGCGCCGGGCGACGTATTGCTCGCCTGTTCGGACGGGCTGTGGTCCGGCCTCGGCGACGAGGATATGGCGGAGATCGGCGCTCCCGGCGACAAGAATCTCGTCGAGAAGCTGAAGAGCCTCAGCATGAAGGCGTTGAACGTCAACTCTCCCTACAGCGACAATACGACCGGAACCGCATTACGCTGGCTCGGCTGATACAGTCAGCGACCGGTCATTACCGAGGAGAAACGACATGCGCCCGAGCGGCCGCGACGCGGGGCAGATGCGCGCCCTGCAGTTCAGTACCGATTACACGATGCACGCCGAGGGCAGCGTCCTCGCCGCGTTCGGCGACACGCGCGTCCTTTGCACGGCCAGCGTCGAAGATCGCGTCCCTCCGTGGATGCGCAATTCGGGCCGCGGCTGGGTGACGGGCGAGTACGGCATGTTGCCGCGCTCGACGCACACCCGCTCCGGCCGCGAAGCGGCTCGCGGCAGGCAGGGCGGACGCACGCTCGAGATCCAACGCCTGATCGGACGCTCGCTGCGGGCCGTCACCGATCTCGATGCCCTCGGCGAGCGCACCGTCACGCTCGACTGCGACGTCGTCCAGGCAGACGGCGGCACCCGAACGGCGTCGATCAGCGGCGCGTTCGTCGCCCTGGCGATCGCGATGCACAGGCTGCACCAGGCCGGCGCCCTGAAGAACAACCCGCTGCACGGCCAGGTCGCCGCGATCTCGGTCGGCATCTACCGCGGCGCGCCGGTGCTGGATCTCGACTATGCCGAAGATTCCGAAGCCGAGACCGACATGAACGTCGTCATGAACGACGCGGGCCGTTTCGTCGAAGTGCAGGGCACCGCCGAAGGCCATGCGTTCACCGATGACGAGCTCACGGCCATGATCGGTCTTGCGCGGGCCGGCATCACCGAGATCCTGGGGGCGCAGACCGAGGCGATCGAAGCGGCGACGGCGTGAGCGAACGCCCGGCCAGGATCGTCATGGCGACCGGCAATCCCGGCAAGATCCGCGAGATCGCCCGGCTGCTCGAAGGGCTCGGTATCGAGATCGTCGCGCAGTCCGAGTTCGGCGTCAGCGACGCGGACGAGACGGGCGCGAGCTTTGCGGAAAACTCGCTGATCAAGGCCCGCCATGCGGCGGAGGCGACCGGGCTTCCGGCGATCGCCGACGATTCCGGCTTGTCGGTCGACGCGCTGGGCGGCGCGCCGGGCGTGTACTCGGCGCGTTACGCGGGCGGCGCCGGTGACGAGGCCAACAACGACAAGCTGCTCGCCGAGATGAACGGCATCGAAGACCGCGGCGCCGCGTTTCACTGCGTCGCGACCTATGTCGAGCCGGGCGGAGAAGCGCTCGTCGCGGCCGGCGAATGGCGCGGCACGATCCTGCACGAGCGGCGCGGCGAGGGCGGTTTCGGCTACGATCCGCTGTTCCTCGTGCCCGGTTGCGGCTGCAGCTCGGCCGAGCTGCCGGCCGAGGAAAAGAACGCACGCAGCCACCGGGGCCAGGCGTTTCGCAAGCTTGCGGCCCTGATCGAACGGAAGTTCGGGTGATCGCGGCGCCGCTGTCCCTCTACGTGCACCTGCCGTGGTGCGTGCGCAAGTGCCCGTACTGCGATTTCAACTCGCACGCGGCGGGCGACGTCGTGCCGACGTCGCGTTACGTCGATGCGCTGCTCCTCGATCTCGACGCCGAGGCCGATCGCGCCGGCGAACGCGTCGTCCACTCGGTGTTCCTCGGCGGCGGCACGCCGAGCCTGTTCCCGCCCGGCGAGATCGGGAGACTGATCGAGGGCGCGGCAGGCCGGCTCCGTTTCGCCGGCGACGTCGAGATTACGATGGAGGCCAATCCCGGGACCGTCGAATGCGGTGCGCCGGCCGCTTATCGCGATGCCGGCGTCAACCGCCTGTCGATCGGCGCGCAGAGTTTCGACGACGAATCGCTCGGGCGGCTCGGCCGCGTCCATACTGCGGACGACGTTCGCCGCTCGGTCGACGCGGCCCTTGCCGCCGGCTTCGACAACGTCAATCTCGACCTGATGCACGGCCTGCCGGGACAGACGATCGACAAAGCCCTGGCCGACGTCGGCGAGGCCGCCGGGCTCGGGTCGACGCACGTCTCGTGGTACCAGCTCACCCTCGAGCCGAACACGGTATTCCATGCCCGCCCGCCCGGGGACCTGCCCGACGAAGAGACGTCGAACGGGATTCGGGAGGCCGGCGCGCGCGCACTGCGGGACGCGGGATTCGAGCAGTACGAGGTGTCGGCGTGGGCGCGCGGCGGCCGCCGTTGCCGCCACAACCTCGATTACTGGCTGTTCCGCGACTACCTGGCGATCGGAGCGGGGGCGCACGTCAAGCTGAGCGGCCCGGGCGGCATCGTGCGCTATCGCAAGCCCGCGCACCCGCTGCAGT
>JAKSCZ010000609.1 GCA_022360335.1 Pseudomonadota bacterium | reverse complement strand
GTACGGACCAGTACGGCGAGCCGATGGCGACCGCGGTGAGCTGGTCGGCCGGCGGCGGCAGCATCGACGCGGGCGGCAACTACACGGCCGGCGCGGTGCCGGGCAGCTACACCGTGACCGCCAGCGACGGCGGCATCGCCGGTAACGCCACCGTTACCGTGACGAGTTCGGGACCGCCGGTCCTGGGCTTCACCGATATCACGCTGTCGGCGGGAACGGCCGGGCCCGCGGACGGCGGCCACGGCGTCATGTTCGCGGACGTGGACGACGACGGCCTGCCGGATCTGTACCTGACCAACAATTTCCAGGACACCGGAGCGCGCGCCGATTTCTTCTTCCTCAACCAGGGCGGCGGCGTATTCCTCGAGCGAGCCCAGAATCGCGGCATCGACGACGTGGACGGCGGCAGTCACGGGGCGACGTGGGCGGACCTCGACAACGACGGCGACTACGACCTCTTCAACGGGACGACGTGGGACGCGGTGGGCGCGACCTTCGGATTCCCGGACCACGACAACGTTTACCGCAACGACGGATCGGGCTTTTTCACGGATGTGACGCCGCCGGGCATGCAGTCGGTGCTGATCGAAACCCGCGGTGTGACGGCGTACGACATGGACGGCGACGGCGACCTGGACCTCGTCGGCGTGCCCGGCTCCCAGACGCCCGGGGTCAACGAGGCGTTCCGGAACGACGGCGGCCTGGGCTTCAGCGCGCACACGGGCGGCGCGCTGAGCACCGCGGTCATGTCACAGGGCGTCATCGACACGGATTTCGACCTGGACGGCGATATCGACATCCTGTCGGCCAACCGCAACGGCGTGTTCGCGATCATGCGCAACGACGGCGCCGGGAACTTCGTACAGGTGGCGCCTTCTTCGCTCGGCTTCGCCCACGACGCCGGCGACGGCATCACGACCGCCGACGTGGACGGCGACGGCGACCTCGACATGCTGCTGGTATCCGACGGCACGGGGCATCTCTATACCCGGAGCGCGGGGGGCAGCTACTCGCTGCAACAGTCGTTCACGCGCGTATCGGGCTACATGGGCGGCTTCGCGGACCTCGACAACGACGGCGACCTCGACCTCGTGTTTGCCGGCGACAACGAAGTGTTCCTCAACCAGGGCAGCGGCACGTTCGTGGCGGGCCCGTCGTTGCCGACGTCGGGGATAACCGATCCGCGCGCCGTCGCATTTGCCGACATCGATCTCGACGGCGACCTCGATCTCGCCATAGCGGCCAAACGATCCCGCAACTGGCTCGTGCGCAACGACTTCGACGGCGGCAACTGGCTCAAGGTCAGGCTGACCTCTCCGCAAGGCTCGGCCGGCGCCTTCGGCGCGTTGACCCGGATCTACCCGGGCGGCGATGCAGGAGGTACGCTCCTGGGACTGCGCGAATCCCGCGGCAATCACGGCTACCTGGCCCAGGACGATCCGGTGCTGCATTTCGGGCTCGGGTCGCGCAGCGAAGTGGACGTCGTCGTCGAGTTCGCGGACGGCACCCAGGTGATCCTGTCGCGCGTCGCAGCCAACCGGATCGTCGTCGTCGCGCCCTGAAGCCCTGCCGCTTATGTCAAGCGGCCGCGGGGCCGTTCGGCCACTGCCCGCACAGCGGACCGTGATCCGCGTCACAGTTCTTGCGGTGACGCAGGAGCTTTGTCGCGAATTCGCCAAATGGTTAAATAGTTCCTGTTATGCGTTTGGCGTCGCGGCTAGCATCTTGCGATACCGAACAACCACCCAACAACGCGATTATCTCGGCACGGACCAGGCGCTTCGCACAGGGACACTGCGACGAAAGCCCCCGGCGTGTCGTAACAATGCAACGGGTCAACAGGAGCATGCGGCCTTGAATATCAGAAACTTAACAGTACTTGTCAGTCTCTTCACGCTGTCGGCCTGCGGAGGCGGGGCGGGTACTACCCTCACGGAAGGCCCGCCGACCAATACGGCGCCGTCCGTCGAGGCGGGCACCGATACGACGATCCGGCTGCCGGTCGACACGGTCGATCTCGACGGCACGGTGACGGACGACAATATTCCGGCGGGTGTCGCGGTGTCGACGGCCTGGACCGTCCAGAGCGGACCGGCCGGGGCGACGTTCGCAGACCCCAACAGCGTCGATACGACGGTCACGTTCGCCGCCGAAGGCACCTACGTACTGGAGCTGACGGCCGACGATTCGAATCTGAGCGCGAGCGACACGGTGACGATCGTCGTCGAGGCGGCACCGGCGGTGGCGAGCATCGAGGTGACGCCGGCCAGCGTCTCGTTGTTCCCCGGCGGGGTACGGCAGTTCGATGCGGCCGCAACGGATCAATACGGCGACCCGATTGCGACTACGCCGGTATGGTCCGCGACCGGCGGTACGATCGACCAGACCGGCAGCTACACGGCCGGTACCGTGTTGGGAGATTTCGAGGTCACGGCAACCGACGGCGCCGTGTCCGGTACCGCCGACGTCACGATCGCGGCGTCGCCGCCGACGGCGGAGGCCGGCGGGCCGTACTCGGGCGTGGAAGGCACGCCGGTCGCGCTCGACGGTTCCGCGTCGAGCGACCCGAACGACGACATCGTCTCTTACGACTGGGACCTCGACAACGACGGCGCCTACGACGATGCCAGCGGCGCGTCGGCGACGTTCGCGGCGGCGAGTTCCGGCGTGTTTACGATCGGCCTGCAGGTGACGGACGCGGACGGCGCGAGCAATACCGACGCCGCAACCGTCACGGTCGCCAACGTGGCGCCCACGGCCGTCGCCGGCGGACCCTACAGCGGCGATCAGGGAGCGAACATCGCGCTCGATGCGTCCGCATCCAGCGACCCCGGCAACGACATCGCTTCCTACGCGTGGGACCTCGACAACGACGGCGCCTACGACGACGCGACCGGTGCAATGACCGTCTTCAATTCGCCGTCCGTCGGCGACTTCACGGTCGGCCTGCAAGTGACCGACGTCGACGGCGACTCCGGTACCGCCACGACGACCGTTACGGTGAACAACGTCGCACCGACGGCGGACGCCGGCGGACCCTACAGCGGCGACCAGGGAGCGGACATCGCGCTCGACGCGTCCGCATCGAGCGACCCCGGGAACGACATCGTCAGCTACGAGTGGGACCTCGACAACGACGGCGCCTACGACGACGCGACCGGCGT
>JAKSCZ010000504.1 GCA_022360335.1 Pseudomonadota bacterium | reverse complement strand
TGTCCGACTGCAGGAAACGCCCCAGGAACGGGTCGTAGATCCGGCCGTTCATATGCACGATGCCGACGCTGTCGACCATCTCGTGCCCGGTGAACCCGCGCGTCGTCCGGCTCGAGTCGAACGTCAGTCCCAGGTCGATGAGCGAATTACCGGAATTGACTTCCTTCCAGTTGGTGGCATCGCGCCGCTGCCCCCACGGGCCAAAGGCGAGTTTCTGCTCGACCGCTCCGGTGTCGTCCAGAATCACGTCCAGTGAACCGAGATGGTCTTTCAGCGTATAGAGCGTCTCCCGACTGGTTTCAGTACCTCCCGTGTAGAAGCCGGTTTCGATGGCCACGCCTGCGATGTAGCGCTTACGCTCCTGCGTACCGTTCGGCCGCTCGATGATCTCGACGTTGCCAATGTAACGCGTGGTCGTCGTGCCGCTCGCGCCCTGATCGATCCGGCGATAGCGGGACCGGTCCACACCATAGGCGAAGCGGACTGTGTTGCCGCCTTTGGTGATCTTTGTCGGCTTGTCGAACGTCGAGTAGTTGATGGTGCGCCCGCCACCCGAGACGTTGTTGCCGTTGTCGTCGTAGACGTAGGTCTGTCCGTTGGCGCTGGTTACGGCATGCGGTCCGGCATTCACCCCGTATTGATACGTGCCCTGAATGCCGGTCTTTGTCTTGATGTTCCCTATCGCGTCGTACGTAACTGCCAGCGGTGTTTGTCCGGACTCGCCGTGCGAGGTAAGGCGATTCAGTCCGTCGTAGCCGAACAACTCGGTCAACGTGTTCGGACCGCCAACCCCGTGGTAGGTATCCTGTCGTTTGGTGAGGCTACCGGCCGTATTCCACTCGTAGTAGAGATCCTGGACAAACGCGCCCGTTCCGTCCTTCGCCTCGATGTCCTTCATGCGACCGGTGTCTTCGTAGTAGAAGAATTCGGTGGTGACGGCCGCGTTGCCTGCCGGATCGACGCCGAGTTTCTCGCTGGTCACCTGGCCACGCGCATTCATGCCCGTGATCTGGCGATAGACCGTGCGCGGTACCCCGGCGACTTCTACTGCGTCGGCAACGCCGACCAGGTGACCGTAGTAGCCGTACTGGTTCTGTGTGCCGTGGTCCGTGAACGCGCCGTCACCCGCCGCGTCGAATACCTGGTAGACGCGACCGTGTTGATCGTAGGTGGTTTTCTCGAAATAGGCCCCGGCATCAAAGTTGGTGACGACCTCGTCCACGCGCCCCAGCGAATCGTAGAGTACTGCCCTGGCGAAACCGGACTGGGTGTCCAGCACGGTATCCAGCTTTCCAAGCCCATTGGGGCTCGTATCGTACGTCCAGGTTGAATCCGTATCGGTGGTTCCGCCGGCGAACCTGTCGACTCGTGTCTTCATTCGCCCGAGACCATCGAATGTCATTTCGCTGGTATGGCCATTGGCGTTGGTTTGCTTGACCATTTCGCCGAAGTGATTGTATTCGTACGTCCAGACTCCCTTGCCGGGATCGGAATGCGGCACGCGCATCTGGGTCTTCTGCCCGAGCGCATTGTGTATTGTCGTCGTTACATTACCGGCCGAGTCCGTGGTCGTCGCAAGATTGCCGAGGTTATCGTAGGTAAAGTCCACGGTACCGCCGAGATTATCGACGGCTTGAACGATATCGCCGAGCGCATTGCGCTTTTCGGTGCGCGTCTGTCCCTGATACGAAATTGTGGTCGTCGTATCGAAGCCTGCGTACGCAGTCTGACTCCAGGACGAGTCGGGCAGCGTGGTTCTCGTGGCCCGATCGACGAGATCGTATTCGATAGACGTCCAGTACGCTGCGCCGCTCAATAGCTCGTACGGCTCGGATTTGTGCAGCACGCGCCCCTTGCTGTCGTAGTTGGTGTCCTGGGCATCCCACTGTCCGTCAAAGCCCAACGTCAGTTTTCGAGTCTCACGGGTAAGTACGTCGTAACACACCGCCGCTGTACCGCCGCCAGCCGTGTACTCCGTCATCTTGTAGCTGCTGCCCGTCGGGCAATTCGCCGCAGTCGGGCTGAAGTAGGTGGTCTTGAACGAGCCATCGTCAGAAGTGCGATGGTACTCCCTGCCCATGGCGCCGTAGTAAACGATCGTGGTGAGTCGAGACGTCGTCACCGTCTCGTCCAGTATGGAATCGATCCGGGTTGGCAGTCCGAAGCCGTTACGGGTGACCACCTCGGTCGTCAGCCTGCCCAGGCAATCGTAAGTCCGATCGACGTAGCGACCGGAGCCGTCATACACGGACGTCGCGGCCGGCGCACTGCAGCGCGTGGTCGTGCCGTCGCTCACAGTGGTCTTTTTGCGATTGCCGTGGGCGTCGTAGAAATGGGTCTTCGTCAGCTCGAAATCGGCGTGGCCCGGCTCGATGGTTTCCCTTTCGAGCATACCGAGATACGCGCCCGACGTGTAGTACTGAAAGGTCGAATGACGGGTCGTGGACCCCGCGACACTCGGTCGATTCGTTACTACGGTCGTGCTCTTCAGGCGTCCCTGCCACAGGCTGAACGTGGACGTGTCGAACACATTGGTTGTCGTCACAATGAGTTCATCTTGTTGGGTCACCTGATTCGTCGTGATGACACTGATGGTCTCGGCATTTGCCTCCGCGTCATAGGTAGTATCGGTCGTCGTGGTACTCAACAGAGCGCCGGCCGTGGCGCCGTTGTTGACGAGGTCGTAGACGTTGCTCGTCTCGCTCGTCTGTTCGACGTGAATGGCGCCGAGCGCCGCCGTTCCACTGGCTGCTGCCGTTGCCGGCATGGACGACGTCCACTCGAGTATGTCCCAGTCGGTGGACCCGCCGCCGATGACGCGGTCCGAGCTGCTCGAAACCACGGTACCGATCGGCAACCCGGTGAAAGGCCAGTCCTGACGGTATTGTGTCGTCGTCTCGACGTTCGCGATCGTGTCAACCGTCTTCAGCTGCAGGAAGCCCAGGAACCCGCGGCCGGCGGCCTGGACTTTCGCCTCGTAGTAGTGGTACTCGAGCGCGCTGATGGCCGTCGTCGATACCGATCCAGGCGTCGCGAGTGTTGCAGCCGGAGCACTTCCGTCGACATCCGTAACCACGTACATCGGCCCTGCTGCCTCGATCACGGGCGATGTCTTCTGCAGTGCGACTGCGCCGGCCGGGACTTCCCAATCGCCGTTGATCTTAGTGTAGAACTCGGCGGAATCTGCTGCCGTAACCGGCGGATTCACACAGATGGGCTCACCGGTTTTCCAGATACAATGCTCCAGGCCGCCACCGGGGGCCTGCGGCGTTGCGTCGATGACCATACGTTCGTAGTGGTCACTGTACGAGAGCGGTTCATACGTCACGCGCGTTTCGGCGCCAATGCCGTTCGTGATCTTCTCGATGCGATTTGCGGCGCGGTTGGCAATTTCCGTGCCGATCTTTCGTGTGTAGATCGTCACGTTGCCCTGACCCGTGGACGTGTCGATCTTGATCATGTCGGGCACACCGTCACCGTTAATGTCCGGGAAATAAACGGACTCATCGGTCGAGTTCGAGACTGCGAACGTAATGGTGTCGAGTGGTCCGAGCGCATTCGTCGCGGCGTCCCAATACCTGATCCTGACCGATCCACTGCCGGTCGTTTCCTTCCAGACGAGATCCGGGTGATTGTCACCGTTCCAGTCGACGAACTGCGCGCGTTGAACACCGCTCGATTCCAGGGTCGGAAGATAATGCTGACGGACGTCGAAGCCGCCCGCGCCGTCGTTTATCGCCAGGCGATACTCGTGCTGGTCGGCATCCGGGTCCAGCCAGACAGGGTAGAAAAGGTCGCTCAGACCGTCGGCATTGATATCCGTAACGACGAGTGCGCTGACCCTGGCGTACTCGTTGCTCGACGTCGATGGAAGTGTATTGAGGTGTGCGTACTGCGCGTAGGTCGGCGTGGCCGAGGTCGGGTCGACGATATTGAGTGCGCTTGCGTACCCATTGCCGAAACACAGCGGCGGATTGAACTCGTAGTACTCACAGTCCTTTGTGTCGCGCCCCATCATGAGGCCGACGCGGCCGTCGCCGTTGAAATCCGGGGCCACTGCGTGGAGACTGCCGATGGTCCAGGACGAAGGACTGCCGATATTGACCGGCGGACTGAAATAGTAGTAGACAGAAGAGCTTACGGGCTGGGCTGGATTCTTCGCCAGCAGACTGCGCTTGAGTTGCTTGATCCCGTTGCCGCTCCCCACCGCCCAAACGGCGTCCGTCGTTCCGTTCGAGTCGATGTCGACGAACGTAACGTCCTTTTCGGTAATGGGCGTCTGAATGAACGAGTTTTTCAGCCGCCACGTACCATCCGTCTGCGGCTCCGATATGACGACGCGCCAGTGTGAATACGCCTCACTCCAGTAGGCGATGTCGTAACGGCCGTCCAGATTGTAGTCGATGGGCGTGAGATCCTCGCCGCCGCCCGGAAGCACGAACTCCGGCGAACCGTTGGAAAACGGTACTTGCATCAGTGACGTACCGTTCGAGATCGCATAGTTCATGATCGCGTTGGAGGCTGCGCCTTCCAGCCATACCAGGTCCATCAGCCCGTCGCCGTTGACGTCCGCCAATGTCAGGTCGCTGAGATCGCTGCTTTCGGCGAGGGTGCGGGTCGATAACTGACTTAGGGAAGCACTCGCGGTCGGAACGCGCCAATCGAAGGTCGTCTCGGGCAGGCAGGCGCCGCCCGCGCATTCCTCCACGCTGGTCAGACGACTGATATCGTCGGCGGCCGTTATGCCTTCGTTGTATTCGAGATTGTATTGACGTATCAGCGTAGCCGCGCCGATTACGTTGTACGACTTGATCTGGCTCAGTCGTTTCCTGGTCGCCAGTTCCACGCCGGCAACGTAGCCGACACGGTCGTCGTCGCGATCTGTATAGACGAATTCCAGGCGTGCGCCATGGCCGGTGACCGGTCCACGACCCGATCCGAACGCCCAGTAAATCGTCTTGATACGCTGGCCATTGGCGTCGTTGTCGTAGTCGAACCAGATCGGGTTGCCGATGTTGTCCTCGAAGTGGCGAATTCCCCAGATAAATGTCTTGCCGGCGCCCCCGCCACTCTTCGCCGAAACGTTGCCGGTGTCATCCGGCGACTTGCCGTAGAACGTCGTTGAGCCATCCTTGCGTTTCACCTCGAAGTAATCGGGTTCGCCGCTGCTGACTCCGCGTATCGTGACGATCGCACCGTTGTCGACTTCGGTCCGGTACGTCGTATCGGCGGCGCCGTATGTCTGCGCGACGTTCTCGAGCAACAGGCGCTGACCATCGAGGCAGTAACGATCCGCGCTACTCCACGTTATGGGCTGTGGGTTGCGGTCCTGATCGTAGGTCTGCTTGCAGCGAGTGATCGCCGACATGCCGCCGATGGACCAACCCATACCAACGACGCCGTTGCCGCTGCCGCTCGAGTAGTTCAGCGAGATGTCCGGAGCAACACCGGCCGTTCCTGCCGCCGTTACGATCGGAATGCTGTACGTTGCCGAGCCGGACTCATCCACTCTGAAACTGCCCCTCGTTGTCCCGGTCTCGTCCGACTCCCGTGACGCGCCAGGATCACCCGTGGGCCCGGGCACCGGAGGTGGCGGAGGTGGTGGGACCGTGACCGTAACAAGGACAGTGTGATTGTTCGTGTATCCGCTGCAGTCGTTGCTCGAATTGCATGCGCGAGCACGATAATGATACGTACCGCTCGACAGCCCGGTCTCATCGTAGGTTGGCGATAGTGTGGTATCCGCCAGGAACCAGCTTCCCGAACCGTCCGCCTGGCGTTCGAGCTCGTAGTACGTGGCACCTGCGACACTCCCCCAATTCAACGTAAAGGCACCATCGTAATCCGTACCCGGTCCGGTTATCGATCCGGGTGTAGCCGGCGGGATGGCGACAGCAACATTCAATGTCGCAGTGTAATTGCTGCATCCGCCCGGATTGCAGGCACGCACCCGATAACTATGAGTACCGTTTGTCAAACCCGACTCGGCGCGAGCCGTAGATGCCGTGTTCTGAATCGTGATCCATGCGCCGCCGTCGACTTGTCGTTGCAACTCGTAGGTTGACGCTGTCGCCACCGCGTTCCAGGAAACGCTGTACGAACCGTCATTGTCCGACGCGGGCCCCGTGAGCCCGGTCGGAGTCCCGGGTGGTGTCGGAAGTTGTTCAGCGACCGTCACAGTGACCGTATCACTGGCCTGCAACTCGCCGTCGTCCGCCGACAACGTCAAGACGTAGGTACCGGCAACACTGAAGCTGGCTGTCGTACTCGTGCTGTCGGGATTACTGAAGGTCACAGAACCCGGGCCGGTGCTTTTCGACCACGACAAGACGGCAGATCCTGGTGGATCGGGCTGGCCGTCATCTGTGACGGTCGCAGTAAGGACCGCCGAAGCGGGCAGCGTGACGGCCTGATCGCTGCCGGCATTGACCTGCGGCGCCGTATTCGCCTGCGGCGTTGCCAGGTTGTAAAGCGTCTGAACCTGCGTCGCTGTGAGCGTCAGGTCGTAGACCCGAACCTCGTCGAGCGTGCCGGTATAGTACTGCGACAGCGTGCCGCTCTTGTCTCTCGCACCGATCGTGTGGTCCCCG
>JAKSCZ010000325.1 GCA_022360335.1 Pseudomonadota bacterium | reverse complement strand
GTTCGAACGGCTCGCCGTCGAGCTCGAAACGCGCACCGCGAATGCGGTTCGCGAACGGCCCGACCGTCGTCCCGAGATAGTACCCGTCCGACAGGTAATCGTCGTCGTCGCAATAGGAGAGCACGACGTCGACCGGACCGCCCGCGGCAGGAACCACGAGCGAACGGATCGTGGCGCCGCGATTCAGGAGGACCGCGCGCAAGCCCTCGTCGGACTCGAGCGTCACGCTGCACAGAGTGTCCGTCTCAAGTTGTCGTCGCCTGCTCATGTCGCGAGGTCCGGGGCCGTTTGCCCGACGGATTGTAAACGTTTACACTCCAGCATGCATTTCTCGCCGCCAGCCTACCCTTGACCGATCGACTGACCGATACTAGAGCACAGGAGCAAGCTGCAGAAGCAGAAGGCATGCCTGAGGTATCCATCAAGGAAGTCGCGCGACTTGCCGGGGTCTCGATCGCAACCGTGTCACGTTGCATCAACAGCCCGGAGAAGGTCACGGAGCGCACCCGGATCAAGGTAGAGGAGGCGATCGTCCGGACGGGCTACTCGCCGAATACGCTCGCCCAGAGCTTTCGGCGCGGGCGCACCAATCTGATCATGGTGGTGCTGCCGTCGGTCGGCGACCCGTTTTTTACCGCCGTCATGCGCGGTATCCGTACCGCGGCCAGGGCGAAAGGCTACTCCGTCGTCATCGAGGAAACACAGCTCAACACGATGACGGCCGACGAAATCGGAGCGATGCTCGTCTCCAAGCAGACGGACGGCATCATCCTGCTCGCGTCGATGTCGCCGTTCGGCACCGAAATCCTGTCCGCGAAGAGCCGGCGGCGCCTCCCGATCGTGGTCGGCTGCGAAACGATCTCCTCCGAGCTCGCGGACCTGCCGAGCGTGCACATCGACAACGTCGCGGCCGCCAAAGAGGCGACCAACTACCTGATCTCCCGGGGCCACGAACGCATCGGCATGATCTACGGCCAGGCGACGTCGCTGCTCACGAAGGACCGCGAGCTCGGCTACCGTGCCGCGATGAAGCAGGCGAAGCTGCCGATCCGCAAAGGCTGGGTCGCCGAAGGCCAGCTCACGATTGCGGGGGCCCGGCAGGCGACGCGCGAACTGCTCAACCACAGCTACTGCCCGACCGCGATCTTCTGTGCCAACGACGAGATGGCGATCGGCTGCCTGCACGAGGTCAAGGCGGCCGGCCTGGCCGTGCCCGGCGACGTCTCGGTGATGGGCTTCGACGACATTCGCTACGCCGAGGTGACCGACCCGCCGCTCACGACGATCGGCCAGCCTGCCGAGGAGATCGGCGAACGCGTCATGTACCGCCTGTGCCGCCGCATCGAGGAGGGCCAGGAGTCGAACAACGAGCCCGAGATCGTGCCGCACAAACTCGTCGTTCGGCAGAGCGTCGCGCCGCCCCGGGCTTAACAGCCGCTGCCGCGGTAACTGAAGAATTCGAAATCCGCGGGCTTCCGGCCACCGCTCAGGTCGTTGCACGTCAGGCCGACGAACGCACCCGTGAACTGTTCGCCGCGCTCGCAGCCGGCCTCGTCCGAAAGCAGGCTGTGATCCAGGACGACGGGGATTTCGGTCCAGCGCTCGCCGTCCGTCGACCAGGAAAACCGCAGCTCGCTACGATCGACGTCGGCGCGCAACCAGACGAGGCCCTCGTCGGGCAGGCGGATTCGGCTTTCCTGGATCGGAAACCTCACGGCCAGCGAGCGATCCGCCTCACAGCTCATCAAGCCCAGGTGCCTGCCGATGCCGTCATCGGTCGAAACGTACAGGTAGTGGAACTTGCTCGAGTTGTAATAGCAGACGAGCCCGGCCATCTGCTGGAAACTGTCGGGCGCGAAGTCGACGACCGTGCTGGCCCGGAACGCGAAATCGGTCTGGCGGCGCGCGATCAGCGCCTGGTGATTCAGACTGCCCGGCGACTCCATGCCGAACAATCGCAGATGGCCCGGACGTTCGCTGAGGCTCGCGAACATCTCGGGATACGGCGTGCGCAGCCACTGGTAGACGGGATGCAGTTGCTGCGACTCGAAGTCGTCGTACGCGAGCGGCTCGACGGCTTCGTCCGGCTCGAGGTCGGGTCCGTCGACTTCGAGGTCCGGCAGATGACCGCCGTTTTTGAGACGCAGCCAGCCGTCCTCGGTCCAGGCAACGTTCTGGATCGCCGTCTCCCGGCCCAGCGGACAGCGGCGGGTCCCTTCGAGCGGCCGGCCGCAGAGGTGCACGAGGTACCAGTCGCCGTCGGGTGAACGCACGATGTCCGCATGACCGTTACGCTGCAGCGGCCAGCCCGGATCGTCGCGCGCCGTGACCACGGGACCCTGCGGGTCCGCTTCGTAGGGACCCCGGACACTACGCGACCGGGCCATCGTGACACAATGCCCGTAGCCCGTTCCGCCCTCCGCCGTCATCAGGTAATACCAGCCGGCCCGCTTGTACAGGTGCGGACCTTCGGTGAAGTCGGCGTCGGTACCCGGGAAGATGCGCTGCGGCTCGCCGGCGAGGCGGCGGCTCTGCGGATCGTACTCCTGCAGGACGATGCCGTGGAGGAACGTCCGGTCCGGCCGGTGGTCCCAGACCATGTTGGTGTACCACTTGCTGCCGTCTTCGTCATGGAACAGCGAGGGGTCGAAGCCGCTCGAGTTCAGGTACAGCGGGTCCGACCACTCGCCGTCGATCGTCGCGCACGTCGTCAGATAATTGTGGGTATCCTTGAAATTGCCGTCGAAGCGGCGCACGTCCGTGTAGCAGAGCCAGAACAGCCCGTCCGCGTGGCTCAGGCAGGGCGCCCACACGCCGCAACTGTCGGGCTCGCCGCGCAGGTCGATCATGCCGGCACGGTTGAGCGGGCGGGCGGCGAGCCGCCAGTTGGCGAGGTCCCGCGAGCGGTAGATGCGAACGCCCGGGTACCACTCGAAGGTCGAGACGGCCAGGTAGTAGTCGTCGCCGACACGGCAGATCGACGGGTCGGGATTGAAGCCCCTGAGGATCGGATTTCTTATCGCATTGCGCGGCATCGGGCGGCTCTCCTTGAAGGCCGTATTGTAAACGTTTACAGTGTCAGGCGAAACTGCTTCTTCCCGAACGGAAGCCGTTCTAAAACATCGGCTTAACCCATCATGACCGAATTACGCACGGGCCCGACAGTCATTCGAGCCTACCTGCCGATCGCACTGCTCGGCGCATTGGCGTCCTGCGGCGACGGCGCACGCCAGGAGGCCTCCGGGGCGGACCCGTCCGGCGCGAAAGCCCCGCCCAAACAGCTGATCGTCGGTCAGGACCTCGGGGCGATTCGCGGCTACATGGCGAGCGGCTGTTGCCCGTTGCCCGACGGTCTTACGGCCTACGTCGATTTCTACGACATCCTCGCAGACGGCGATTTCGGCGGACTCGGTATCGATGCCGACGGCGAGGACGCGGGCTTCGAGCTCGACTGGAACGCGGGACCCGTCAGCGCCTACCGGACGGCGACGGAGTTCGGCGTTGCCGATCTGGCGATCGGCCTGTCCATCACCGAGAACGAGCATCCGGGCAAACTGCAGCGCCTCGCCGACGGTGAGTTCCGCGCGGAGATCCGCCGGCTGGCCCGCTTCCTCGACCTCGTCGAGGGCACCGTCTACCTGCGTATCGGGTACGAGTTCGACGGCGCGTGGAACCAGGGTTACGAGAATGCGCCCCGCTACGTCGCCGCCTGGAAAACGATCGTCGACGGGCTGCGCGCGCAGGGCGTCGACAATACCGTCATGGTCTGGCAGGCCGGCGCCGCCGTCGTCGACGAGGTACTCGACCGGGCGCACGAGAACATCGCGGCGTGGTACCCCGGCGACGACTACGTCGACTGGGTGGCGTTCTCGTGGTTCATGAGCCCGCGGGAGACGATCGGCGTACCGTCCGACTACGACCCCGGCACGCCGATGCAGCTCGCGCAGGAAGTTCTCGCGTTCGCGCGCAAGCGCGGCAAACCGGTGATGATCGCCGAAGCCTCGCCGCAGGCGATGGACCTCGGGGAGAACTTCATGGCGCATCACGCCGCCATCTGGGACGGCGAACCCGCGACGGGCCGCGTCGACATGACGAGCGACGAAATCTGGGATCACTGGTTCGCGCCGCTGTTCCGCCTGCTCGACGACAACCGCGATGTCGTCCACGCGCTGGCCTACATCAACGCGGACTGGGACTCGCAGGCGATGTGGGGACCGCCGTATGCGAACGGCTTCTGGGGCGATTCGCGTCTCGAGGCAAACGGCGACATCGCCGCCCGCTTCGGCGAGGCGGTGGCCCGCTGGAAAGAGGCGCGATGACCCGAACGGACCGCAAGGCGCTCGCCTACGCATCGATCATCGCCCTCGGCGGTTTCCTGTTCGGGTTCGACGCCGTCGTCATTTCGGGGGTCGTACCGTTCATAAGGCCCGAATTCGAACTCAACGAATGGTGGGTCGGCGCGATCGTCAGCGCGCCGAGTTTCGCTGCGATCGGCGCCGCGCTCACGGTCGGCCCCGTCGCCGACTACGTCGGGCGCAAGCGCGTGATGCTCGTTCTGGCTCTGCTGTACACGATTTCCGCCGTCGCGTCGGCTTTCGCACCCGGCGCATCGACGCTGCTCGTCGCCCGGCTCATCGGCGGATTCGCTTTCGGCACGCTGATGCTCGCACCCATCTACATCGCCGAGATCGCCCCGGCCCGGCTGCGCGGACGCATGGTGTCGGTCAATCAGTTCAACATCGTGATCGGATTCTCGGCGGCGTATTTCGCGAACTACTACATCCTGCAGTTGAGTCAGTCGGAGTCTGCATTTGCGACGAGCCTCGGAATCGACCGGCACGCGTGGCGCTGGATGCTCGGTCTCGAATCCCTACCCGCCGCGCTGTACTTCCTGTTCATGCTGTTCGTCCCGGAAAGCCCGCGCTGGCTTACTCTCGAAGGACGCGAAGACGATGCGCGACGAATCCTCGCACGCATTACGCCCGCCGGTCAGATCGACGAGATCCTCGGCTGTATTCACGACAGCGTGCAGGATGCGACGCGCAGCCTGGCGGCGAAAATCAGGGAAGCGTTTCGCCCCGAACTGCGCCTCGTCGTCATCGTCGGCCTGATCGCAGCCGTCGCCCAGCAGAGCAGCGGCATCAATGCCGTCTACTTCTATGCGCCGACGATCTTCGAGGAGAGCGGCGTCGGTACCGACGCCGCCTTCGCGCAAGCGACGTACATCGGCGTGGTCAACATCGTATTCACGGTACTGGCCATGGCGCTGATCGACCGGCTCGGCCGGCGTCCGCTGATGCTGGCGGGGCTGGCCGGTATCGCGGTCAGCATGTTCCTGTCCGCCTGGGGTTTCCATACCGACGAGCCGGCGGTCGTGCTCGCGGGTATCCTCGGTTTCGTCGCCTCGTTCGCGTTCTCGCTGGGCCCGGTCATGTGGGTGCTGTTTTCCGAGATCTTCCCGAACCGCATCCGCGGCGTCTGCATGGCCTTCATGGGTATCGTCAACAGCGGCGTGTCCTGGTTCGTGCAATTCATCTTTCCGGTCGAACTGTCGTTGCTCGGGCCCGTCGCGACGATGGCCATCTTCGGTATGACCGCGGTCGTGTTCCTCGGACTTCTCGGCTGCTTGCTGCCGGAAACGCGCGGACTGTCGCTGGAGGAACTCGAGAAGGAACTCACCGGGGCTCGCGTTCCTCGATGACGCTCGAATCCGAAAACCGGTACCGCATGTTGCGGTAGACGCACACGTCGGTAACGTCGTCCGGCGTTCCGGCCGGAGCCGCCCGGAAATTCGTCGAGAAACGGTACGGCCCCGTTATGGGCAGCACGCGGTGCCAGGTATGGCCGTGGAGAATCACGAGCGTGCCTTTCTTCGGCCGCAGCACGACCTGATCCTCGAACTCGCCGACGGGATCGCCGGCCGGCAACTCGCCCTGCTTGTGCGAACCGGGCACGACGACCGTCTGGCCGCCGATCTCGTCGACGATGTCGCTCGTGTACACGAGCCGGTTGAGATTGTGCCGGGCCGGGTCCTCGGGCGGACAGTCCTGATGCCATGCCTGACCCGACGTGCCCTGCTTCGAGAACATCACCATGCAGTATTGGGCCGTCCAGCCCTCGCCGAGGATGGCTTCGCTCAACGCCTGGAAGCGCTCGTCCTGTTCGATGACATCGAAATCACGGTTGCCTTCGCGCTGCGGGAACCACGGCACGACCTCCGTATAGGACTTCTCGAGGAACTCGTCGTTGTGCCAGAAATCCGGGCTGTCGCCGTAGTAGCCCCGGATCACGCCGTCGATGCGGTCCATGAGTTCGGACGCGAAAAAGTCTTCGACGACGACATAGCCGTCGCGGTCGAAAGTTTTCGCGAGTTCGCCGATGTTCATTTCGTGTGCCCGAAGTGACCGCGGCCGCGCACTCGGGCGCGGCCGCGTTCATACCGATCTGCGAATTCGCAGGACAACGGGTCTAGAATCTAC
>JAKSCZ010000101.1 GCA_022360335.1 Pseudomonadota bacterium | reverse complement strand
CATGAGGACCGTCGCTCCGGAAAGGACCGGCGCAGCCCGTTTGCGGCGGCGGGTTTTCGCGGAGGAAGCGGCTCGTTCGACCGGGAGAGACGTCAATCGGCCGGCCGGCGCCGCGACGACTCCGGCCGCGGCGACGACTGAACGAGGATGACCGCGCGACGGAGAAGGAACTAACGCGCCGCCGTCGCCGCAAGTAACTGCTCCTGCGCTTCGGCGAACTGCGTCGAGGCTTTCTCGAGATAGACCGACGCTTCCTCGTCGTAGCCGTCGGCCGACGCCGACCACACACGGTTGACGTAGCGTTCGCCGGCGGCGAAATGGCTCATGATGTCCGCATAGGCCTGCAGGCCGAACAGGTGGACCATGCTCTCACGCGCATCGGCGAAACGTCGCAGGTCGTTGCGCAGACGCAGATCGATGGCTTCGCGCAGGCTCGCACCGTCGGCCGGTGCGTCGGCGACGATCTCGCCCAGGTCGCGCACGATGTTGTCGATCGACTGGCGCAGCTCGCTGCGATTGACTTCGAGTACTTCCGCCGAGGTCGCGTGCGCTGCCGCCGCCCGTTTGATCATCGCAAGACCGGCGACGGCGGCGACGGCGGCCGCGCCGAACAACGACCAGTTGACGTTCTCTACGTCGAGGGCGGTAGCGAACGCGCCGGTCAGGAAACCGAGCGTCAGGAGGAAGAATCCGGTGGCTTTCATTCGAGCGCCCTCTAAGACGTAATGACTATTCGTAAAGCGTCGCCGACGCCGACCAGTGCCTCACCGACGATCAGGCCGGCCGCTATCGGAATCCCGATCTCCTCGCTCCAGGTCTTGCCCATGAAACGATCGGACAACTCCCTCGACAGCGTGCCGAGCGAGTACGTCAGGACGATATTGAACGGCAGGTAGAACCCGAGGCCGACGGTGATACCGAGACCGCCCATGACGGCCGAGAGGATCCCGCCGAGCACTGCGCCGGCGATGTACTTTTCCGTCGGCACGTCGCCGCCCATGATGCCGTCGATCGTGCTGGCGAGCGCCTGCGCCTGCGGCGCCGGCAGCTTGTCGCTGCCGAGACCGTGCGACTCGTTGAGGATGAATATGACGAAGATCACGACGATCGGGCCGAGCCAGGCACCGGCGAACTGGCCGAGCTGCTGCTTGCGCGGCGTCGCGCCGACGAGATAACCCGTCTTCAGATCCAGCATCAGGTCCGTGGCCTGCGACATCGCCACGCACATCGCGGCGCCGACCATCAGCGCCGCGACGATGGAGTCGTCGCGGCCCATGCCGAAGGCCTGCGTCAGGACGATCAGCAGCGTGATGCCGACGAGCGTCATGCCGGACAACGGCGACCAGTTGGTGCGCCCGATGGCCTCCGACAGGATGATGCCGGCCATCCAGATCCACAGCGTGCCGAGCAATGCCATCGCGACCCCGCGGCCCAGGCCGACCGATTCGGCCGACGTCACGGCCATGACGCACAGCAGGACCGCCGCGCCGCCGACGGCGAGGTACAGCAGCTTGATCGGCATCTCTTCGGTCGAGATACCCGTCGCAAGCCTGGCGGCCTTCTGCATCGACCGGACCGCGCTGACGATCAGCGGCGCTGCCAGGATGACGCCCATGATGGCCCCGCCGATCAGCATGCCGATACCGAGCGGCCGATACAGCAGCAGACGCAGCGGCCCGGGCCGGTCGATCGTCTCGCCGGCCGCATCCGCCGGGAACAGGTCCGTAACCGACAGCATCGGCGACAGGAACCAGTAGGCGACGAAACCGCCGATGATGAAGGCGATACCGCCGCGGCCGGCGATGAAGCCGACGCCGATCGTCATCAGCGACAGGTACCAGATACCGTTCATGTACTCGGGCATGCCGATCAGCGCGCCGAGATTCCAGTTCGAGACGCCGGTTTCGATCGTGCCGTAGTGCACGCCGGCGCTGACCAGTGCGGCGAGCAGCAGGACGACGGCCTTGCGCACGCCCGCACCCGGCGACCTGAGGATCGCCGCGACCGCCACGCCGCCGGGGTACGTCAGGCGTTCGTAGTCGATCATGTGCTTGCGCAGCGGGATGATGAACGCAATGCCGAGGAAGGCGCCGGCGATGCAGCCGAAGGTCAGGATCGTGGAGTCGAAGCGGTCGCCGAAACCGAGCAGGAACAGCGCCGGCACCGAGAACATCATGCCCGACGACGCACCGTTCACGCCGGATGCGATGGTCTGCACGATGTTGTTCTCGATAATGCTCCTGCGCCGCAGGATGCCGCGCAGGACGCCGAAACCGAGTATCGCCGCGAGTTCGGAGCCTTCGATCGAAAACCCGAGAATCAGGGCGGCATAGCCGATCGATACGGCGATAACGCAGCCGATGATCCAGCCGGTTATCAGTGCGACCCACGTGAGTTCGGGATATGGCCTGGAGACGGCCGGCGACGGCTTGTTCACTCCGTTCCCCTGTTGTTGTTTGCGCGCCAGCCTACCACAGCGGTTCGAGGCGCGCCGCCAGTCGTTCGCCCTCGATGACTTCGAGGAACTCGTCGGCAAGCGCCTCGCACTCGGCAACGCAATGCTTCCAGATGCGTATGCGCTCGCGCGGTTCGTAATTCACGAAATCGGAGCGATCCGGGATCTTGCCGTTCGGCAGGCCGGCAACGAACTCGTCGGACGGGCTGACCAGAATCGTCCGGTCGACGTTACCGGCCTGCGGCCGCCGCCACCTGAGCTTCTTGTCGAACCAGCCCGGCACGATGCGTCCGTAGAAATGGGGGAACAGCGTCAGGCGTTCGCGCGCGCTGTGCGGCAGATCGAGGTGATAATCGATGATGCCGCCGTCACGGTAGACGCCGGGCCGGGCGCCTGCGATGTCGCGAACGCCGGACAGCACGAGCGGTATGGAGCCGGTCGCGACGATGGCGTCCGCGAGATTCGACTCGGTCAGCGGCACGCGTTGCAATGGAAAACCCCCGACGTCGAGGAACGGCGGCGCGTCGCGTCGGTCGTGAAACAGCGCCCGCTCGAACGACCAGCCGAGCGTCGCCCGGCTGAACGCATTGAGCAGCGCGACGCCCGCGAGCGCGACGGCCAGCAGCGGGCGGCTTTCCGAGGCCAGGACGTGACGGCTGCGTACCGCCATGATGTGCGTACGGAACAGCGGGTTACCCAGTATCTCGGTAACCCCGGTCTCGCCCAGAATCTCGCCGAGAATCTCGCGGCTCCTGGCCGTGATCTCTTCGGCGTCCGGGTCGTCGCTGTAGCGTTGTTCGAGGTACGCGCGTTCGAAGCGGTCGATGGCCGCCTCGGGGTCCTTCTGCGCATAGCAGGCGAAACGCCACGAACCGATCGAACTGCCGATAAGGTGCACGGGCCCCGCGAGTCTCGGCACGACGCCGGACAGGATGGCGCGGTCGAGCTGACTCAGCGTCAGCCACTTGGCGCCTCCGGACGCTCCCGCGATCGTCCCGATCGACGACAGGTCGAAGCCGTGCTTGCGGATGGATTCGAGGGCGCCGGCGCCCGCCTTGAAGCTCAGAGTGAACGGTTTCATGAATTGCAGGCCTTGCCGCATCGCGTGTCGCCGTGGTCGCTCCTGCCCGCCGCGCCGCGCTCACTCGAACGGGTGCGCCCTGATGATCGTCTGCTTGCGGTCCGGACCCGTCGAGATGATGTCGACGGGGACCCCGGCGAGTTCCTCGATACGCGACAGGTAGGCGCGCGCCTTCTCCGGCAGGTCGTCGAAGACCGTGATACCGACGGTCGACGCCTGCCAACCGGCCCATTCCTCGTAAACCGGTTCGCATTGTGCGAAGCGGTCCACAACGACGGGCAAGCCCGAAATCGGTTCGCCGTCGATCCGGTAGCCGACGCATATCCGGATCGTTTCCAGCTCGTCGAGCACGTCGAGTTTCGTGACACACAGCCCCGAGACGCTGCTGTTGACGATCGAGCGCCGCAAAGCCACGGCGTCGAACCAGCCGCAGCGGCGCGGCCTGCCGGTCGTCGCACCGAACTCGGCGCCGACGCGCGCGATGTGCGCGCCCTGTTCGTCGAACAGTTCGGTCGGGAACGGCCCGGCGCCGACGCGCGTCGTGTAGGCCTTGACGATACCGAGAATGTAGTCGAGATTACGCGGCCCGATGCCGGTGCCCGTACTCGCGGCGGCGGCTACCGTGTTGGACGACGTCACGAACGGGTACGTGCCGTGGTCGATATCGAGAAAGCTTCCCTGCGCACCTTCGAAGAGGATGCTGCTGCCCGAGTCGGCCAGATCCTTAAGGACCTGCGTGACGTCCGCGGTCACCGGCGCGACGGCGTCCGCGTACCCGAGCCACTCGTCCAGTGTCCTTGCAAAATCGACGGGTTCGGCCCTGAAGTAGTGCTTCAGCAGGAAGTTGTGGTAATCGAGGATCTCGCCGAGCCTGGCGGCGAAGTTCTCGCGCACAAACAGGTCGGACACCTTCAGCGCGCGCCGCGAGACCTTGTCTTCGTAAGCCGGACCGATGCCGCGCCCCGTCGTGCCGATCGCACCGGACCCGCGCGCTTTCTCGCGGGCGTTGTCGAGAGCGACGTGCGAGGGCAGGATCAGGGGACAACCGGGACTCACGAGCAAACGATCGAAAACCGGGACGCCGCTCTCGACCAGCGCATCGGCCTCCTCGACGAGCGCATCGAGCGCCAGCACCACGCCGTTGCCGATCAGGCACTGTACGCCATCGCGCAGAATTCCCGACGGGATCAGGTGAAGCACGGTCTTCTCACCGCCGATCACGAGCGTGTGCCCTGCGTTGTGACCGCCCTGGAAACGCACGACGGCCGCGGCGCGATCGGTCAGAAGATCGACGATCTTACCCTTGCCCTCGTCACCCCACTGGGTGCCGACGACAACGACGTTCCTACCCATGGACTCCCCAGTTTTTGCCCGGTGCGCTAAGCGCGCACGAGAAACAGTACGGCAACGCCGACCGCCATCAGGACAAGACCGATGTTGCGAATCTGATTGTCGCCCAGCCGCGAGATTTCCGCCACCACGTCGCGGTACGCCTTGGGCGAGATAAAAGGCAGCATGCCCTCGATGATGAGCACGAGCGCAATCGCCGTAAAGATCTGGGTCCCTATCGCAGCTTCCTTACTGTCCGCCGTCCGAGCGATTCAGGTAGCGGAAGAACTCGTTGTTCGGATCGAGCACGAGCACGTCGCCCTGTTTTCCGATCGAGTTCTTGTATGCGTTGATACTGCGGTAGAACGCGTAGAACTCGGGATCCTTGTTGAAGGCATCGGCATAGATTTCCGCCGACCTGGCATCGCCCTCACCGCGGATGATCTGCCCCTGCCGGTTGGCGTCGGCAAGTATGACGGTACGGTCCTTCTCGGCCGTCGACGTGATCAGCGCGGCAGCCTCCCGCCCTTCGGCGCGGGTCTGCGTCGCGAGCTGCTGGCGTTCGGCGCGCATCTGCTCGTACACCGACTCCCGCACCCGGGCGACGAACTCGACCTGCTTGACGCGGAAATCGACGAGTTCCACGCCGAGGCCTTCCGCCGTCGGGCGCGCCAGCGCCAGCATGTCGCGCATCAATTCCATGCGTTCGACGGAGATCGCCTCGCGGGTGGACCGCTTGCCGAACTCGGTCACGACCGAGTTCTTGATGATCTCGCGCAGTCGATCGACGGCGGCCTGCTGCGAGCCGCCCGTCGAGGTATAGAATCTGACCTCGTCGACGATGCGCCACTTGACGAAAAAATCGACGGTCATGTTCTGGCGATCGAGCGTGAAGACCTCCTGCGGCGCGTCGTCGATCTTGAGAATTCGGCGCGGGAATTTACGCACCGTCTCGATGACGGGGATCTTGAACTTCAACCCCGGTTCGTACTGAGCCTGGCGAACCTCGCCGAAACGCAGCTTGATGGCGAGATCTCTTTCGTTGACCGTGAACGCCGACAGGCCGACGATCACGAACGCCAGTCCGACGGCCAGGACGAATCCGAATCTCGTATTGTTCATTGACGGACCCTCCTTTCGCGCGGATCGGCCGGGTTCCGGCGGGCATCCGTCTGGCCCGGGTCGGACGACGCGGACCCGCCGTCCGACTGCGCCGCGGGCAACTGAATGCCCGAGCGATTCATGATTTCATTGAGCGGCAGGTACAAGAGGTTGCCGCCGCCGTCGGTATCGATCAGCACTTTGGCCGAATCGCCGTACACGGCCTCGACCGCTTCGATGTAGAGCCGGTCGCGCGTCACGCGCGGCGCCTTCCGGTACTCCGACAGCAGTGCTTCGAAACGCGCGGCTTCGCCCTGGGCGTCGGCGATCACCCGCTCTCGATACGCTTCGGCATCCTGCAGAATGCGCTGGGCCTCGCCCCGTGCCCTGGGCACGATGTCGTTCGCGTAGCGTTCCGCCTCGAGCTGAAAGCGATCGCGGTCGTTCCTCGCCCGTTGCGTATCCGCGACCGCCTCCTCGACGGCGGACGGATAGTTGACCGTATTGATGTTGATCGAGGTTACCGTCAGACCGGCCCCGTAATCGGCCAGGGTCTGCTGCAGCTCCTCGATCGTCCGTGCCGGAATCTCCTCGCGCCGCTCGCCGATCAGCGAAGCCAGCGTGCTCGTGCCGACGACGCCGCGCAGCGCGCTCTCCGTGACGTCCTGCAGGGTCTGCTCGGGATCCTCGACCAGGAAACTGAAACTGACCGGGTCCGTGCGCCGGTACTGGACCGCAACGTCGATGTACACGTACCACTCGTCGGCCGTCAGCATCTCCGTCGAGTAGTTGAAGTCGTTGAGCTCTTCGATGTTCACGATGTCGACGGTTTCGATCGGGAACGGCAGGTGCCAGCGCAGGCCCGGCATCGTCACGGGCTCGATGTATTTCCCGAAGCGCTGGACGACACCGCGTTCCGCCGCGTCGACACGGTAGAAGCCGGTCAGCAGCCAGGCTGCGAGCACGAGGACGACGAGCAGCACGCCACCGGCGCCGCCACCGCCCCCCCCGAGGATGCCGGAGAATTTCTTCTGCCACTCCCGCGCTATCCGATCCAGATCATTCGGCTCCTGCCCGTCGCGTCGTCGCCACGGGTCTTTGCCGTTTCCGTCTTCATTCCAGGCCATATCAATCACTCATTCGCGGCAGGCGCCGATTCCGTCGCCGGCGCCGCATCCAGTTCCTCGGCGGCGAGGTTTTCAGTTTTCAGGAATCTCTGCAAGTCCTTTTCCGTCAGCTTGAGTTCCAGCGACCAGCCGCCGTCTTCGAGAATCTCCTCACTAAGGACGGCGCCGAGTTCGAACAGTCTGGCGCGCTGCCTTCCCTGAGCGGGCCGGAGACGAATACTGCGCTGCACGGTGCGTTTGCACAAGCGTCCGGCGATGATTTCCCTGAGCAGCGGAAGGCCCTCGCCGGTCGTCGCCGAAATCCAGACCGCGCGCCCCTCTCCGTCCCGATGGTTCGTCACGCGCGTCCGCCGACGCAGCTTGTCGATCTTATTGTACACGCGTACCTGGGGAATCCCGTCGGCATCGAGCTGTGCGAGCACCGAGTTCACCTGGCGCACGCGCTGCCAGCGATTCGGGTCCGACGCATCGATCAGGTGGAGGATCAGGTCCGCTTCCCGCGCTTCCTGCAGCGTCGACCTGAACGCGGCGATGAGCTCGTGCGGCAGGTCGCGCACGAAGCCTACCGTGTCCGCAAGCACGACGTGTTCTCCGTCGGGCAGGTCGAGACGCCGCACGGTCGGATCGAGCGTTGCGAACAGCTGGTCTTCGACGTACACGCCTGCGTCGGTCAGCGCGTTGAACAGCGTCGACTTGCCGGCGTTCGTGTAGCCGACGAGCGCAACCGTCGGGATCTCGGCGCGGACCCGGTTGGCGCGGTTGATCGTACGGCGCGTGTCGACATGCTCGAGCCGCTCGGTCAGTTGCCGGATGCGCCTGCCCACGAGACGCCGGTCGGTCTCGAGCTGCGTCTCGCCCGGTCCACGCAGGCCGATACCGCCTTTCTGACGCTCGAGGTGGGTCCAGCCTCGAACCAGTCGGGTCGACAGATGCTCCAGTTGCGCAAGCTCGACCTGCAGCTTGCCCTCGAAGCTGCGCGCTCGTTGCGCGAAGATGTCCAGGATCAGGCCGGCCCGGTCCAGCACGCGGCAGTGCAGCGCCTTTTCGAGATTGCGCTCCTGGCTCGGGCTCAGCGCCGCCGAGAAGATCGCGAGCTCCGCGTCGTTCCCCGAAATGAGCAGGCGAAGCTCGTCGAACTTTCCGCTGCCGATGAAATGGCGCGGGTCGGGACGACGACGCGAGGACACCAGCTCGCCGACGAGTTCGGCGCCCGCGGAACGGGCCAGCTCGGCGAACTCCTCGCGTTCGGATTCGTCAGGTAATCCGTCGGGACCCGCATGGACGAGGACGGCGCGCTCGCCACTTTGCGGTCGTTCGAAGAACTTAGTCGTCACCGCCTCCTGAATCGTCATCCGGCAATGGCAGGCGTACGTTACGCGACGGGACAACCGTCGAAATCGCGTGTTTGTACACCATCTGATTCACGCTGTTCTTCAGCAGGACCACGAACTGGTCGAACGAGTCGACCTGCCCCTGCAATTTGATACCGTTGACGAGGTAAATCGATACAGGGACCTTCTCCTTACGCAGAATGTTCAGGAAGGGGTCTTGCAGAGTCTGCCCCTTAGCCATATTGGGTCTCCTTATTCTTATTCCGTTCTTCAAAAACCGCGCCCGGTGGCGCCGGGGTGCCCATCCGCGGCTCTTGGCCTAAGCGTTCAAAAAGTCTAACACAGGGACCGCGCCAGAAAAGTCGATATGGCGTCGATCGCGCCGGCTTCAAGGGGGTCGACCGTCAGAATCCCCGTTTCCGATCGCAGCCAGGTGATCTGGCGTTTGGCCAGCTGGCGCGTGGCGTAGAGAGCCCGATCCCGGGCCTCGGTCAGATCGAAGGCTCCCTCGAGATGCTGCCAGAACTGGCGGTAGCCGACCGCACGCATGGACGGGTGATCCGCCGTCAGCCGCGGCCTTTTCCTGAGCCGGCGCACTTCGTCGACGAACCCCGCTGCCAGCATGTCGTCGAGGCGCCCGGCGATCCGCCCGTGCAGCAGGCCGCGCGGCTCGACGTCGAGGCCTATTTTCAGGTAGTCGACGTCGCTGCGCGCCGGCGCCGAGTCACGCTGCCACTCGCTGAGCGGGGTGCCGCTGGAACGGTAGACCTCCAGTGCGCGCTGGATTCGCTGGCGGTCGTTCGGCTCGATGCGCCGTGCCGCGTCGGCATCGATCGTTTGCAACTCGGCGTGCATGGCCGGCCAGCCTCTGTTCTCCGCCTCGGCGTCGATGGCGGCACGGACGGCCTGGTCGGCGCCGGGCAGTTCCGCGATACCGCGCGTCAATGCACGGAAGTACATCATCGTGCCGCCCGCCAGCAACGGGATGCGTCCGCGAGCGAAAATCGCGTCCATCTCGCAGCAGGCGTCGCGAACGAAATCCCCGGCCGAGTAGCTTTCCTCCGGATCGCGAATGTCGATCAGACGATGCGGTGTGCGCTCGAGCGTTGCGGCATCCGGTTTGGCCGTGCCGATGTCCATGCCGCGGTAGACGAGCGCCGAGTCGACGCTGATGATGTCGCACGGAAATCGCTTCGAGAGGCCGATCGCAAAACCGGTCTTGCCCGCCGCGGTCGGGCCCATCAGCAGGACGGCCCGGCGTTTCATCGGCCGCGCAGGAACAGCCGGTCGAGCTCCGATAAGCTTATCGTCGTCCAGGTCGGACGACCGTGATTGCACTGGTCGGCGCGTTCGGTTACTTCCATCTCGCGCAGCAGCGCGTTCATCTCGTCGATCGACAGGAGGCGGTTCGCGCGCACGGAATGATGGCAGGCCATGGTCGCGAGCAGTTCGTCGCTTTCGTCGTCGATGCGGCTGCTGCGGCCGGATTCCGAGAGATCGGACAGAACGTCGCGCAACAGCGATTCGACGTCGGCATGCTTGAGCAGCGCCGGAACTTCGCGAACGGTCAGCGCCGTCGGACCGGCGCGGTCGACGACCAGGCCGAACTTCTCGAGCAGTTCCCCGGCCCCCTCGACGAGGCCGGCTTCGTTCTCCGAGACCGAAATCGTTTCCGGCACGAGCAGCGGCTGGCGCACGAGCCGGCGGTCGTCGTAGCCTCTCTTCAGCTTCTCGTAGGTAATGCGCTCGTGGGCCGCATGCATGTCGACGACGACGAGGCCGTCCTTGTTCTCGGCAAGAATGTAGACGCCCGCGAGCTGCGCCACGGCGAAACCGAGCGGCGGCACCTCGGTCGCCTGCTCCGGCACGTCGGCCAGTGACGGCGCCGTCGCCATCGCGCGGTACGTGGCGAGCGTTTCCCGGACGGCAGACGGCGACGGGCCGTGCGGCAACGGCATCGACGCCTGGTCGAAGACGCGATCGCGCGTCATCGGAATCGGGGTGACGTCGTGTCCGCCGGGGCGCGTGTCGCTCAGCGCCGATTCGATCGACTGCGACACGACACCGTGCACGCGTCGCCCGTCCCGGAACCGGATCTCGTGCTTCGCCGGGTGGGCGTTCGCATCGACCCCCGCCGGGTCCATCGTGAGTTTGAGTACGTAGGCCGGATAGCGCCCGTGAAAGAGCACGTCCCGGTAGGCATGACGCGCCGCGTGCGCAAGCGTCCTGTCCGATACGCTGCGGCCGTTGACGAACCAGTACTGCAGGTCGGGCTGGCTGCGGTTGAACGTCGGCAGAGCAATCCAGCCGCAGAGCGCGATGCCCTCGACCTCGCGTTCGACATACACGCATTGCTCGGCGAACGCATCCCCGCAGACCTTTGCGATTCGCCGGCGCTCCGTTTCCGGATCCTTGGCGGCAGGCAACTGCAATACCGTCCGCTGGTTGTGGGTCAGCGTGAACGCGACCCCGGGGCGAGACAACGCCAGCCGCCGTATCCATTTCTCGATGTGCCCGAACTCGGGCCGCTCCGTGCGCAGAAAACGCCGCCGCGCCGGCGTGTTGTAGAAAAGATCGCGGACTTCGACGACCGTGCCCTGCGGATGCGCGGCCGGCTTCGGAGGCGACACATTGCCGCCGTCTGCCTCGACCTGCCAT
>JAKSCZ010000069.1 GCA_022360335.1 Pseudomonadota bacterium | reverse complement strand
GAAGTCGACCTCATGGTGCTGCTCATCGACGAGCGCCCCGAGGAGGTCACCGAGATGGAGCGCACGGTACGCGGCGAGGTCGTGTCGTCGACGTTCGACGAGCCGGCCAGCCGTCACGTGCAGGTTGCCGACATGGTGATCGAGAAGGCCAAGCGCCTGGTCGAACACAAGCGCGACGTCGTGATCCTGCTCGATTCGATCACGCGTCTCGCCCGCGCATACAACACGGTCGTGCCGAGCTCCGGCAAGGTCCTGACCGGCGGCGTCGATGCGAACGCGTTGCACCGGCCCAAACGTTTCTTCGGCGCCGCACGCAACATCGAGGAGGGCGGCAGCCTGACGATTCTCGCGACCGCGCTCATCGACACGGGTTCCAAGATGGACGAAGTGATCTACGAGGAGTTCAAGGGCACGGGCAACATGGAGATCCATCTCGATCGCCGCATCGCGGAAAAACGCGTGTTTCCTGCGATCAACATCAACCGTTCCGGGACGCGTAAGGAAGAACTCCTGACCGAGGAGGCCGAGTTGCAGAAGATGTGGGTGCTCCGCAAGGTCCTGCATCCGATGGACGAACTCGCCGCGATCGAGTTCCTGCTCAACAAGCTGCAGGACACCAAGACCAACGCGCAGTTCTTCGAGGCGATGAAGCGCTAGAAATACGCGAGGTTCGCAATCGTCCTCGAGATCGAATTGCCGGATTTGCGCATCACACGCCGCAGCCACGAAGACAGCGTGTAACGGTCGCGCCGGCGCGGGCCGATAGCAGAGACCGCCGCGCACTCGCTGAGTCCGACGATCGGCGGATGCAGCGCATACACTCTTTGCCGGTGGCGCCAGAAGCGCTGCAGAAACTTGTCCACGGGCTCCTCCACGAGAGCGCCTTTCGCGGCGAGCGCCTGCGCGGCCGGCGGCGACACGGCATAGCCAAGCGCGAGCAGCGGCACGCGTCGACACAGGCGGACGTCGAATGCGCCCTCCCGACGGACGCCGGCGGCATCGCCGACGGCGGGAATCGACACCCGGATGAAGCCCTTCTCCGCGACGTGTTTCGCGACAATGTCGAGGCCCGACACGAAATCGGCGCTCAGTGCCGCATCGTCTTCGAGAATCAGGTACGGCTGATCGCCTGCGGCGCAGCGTCGCCACACGGCGAGGTGGCTTGCGTAACAGGCGATCTCCGTGTCGGTCGCGAGGCGTCCGCAATTCGAGAAAAATTCGTAGGGGTCGTAGCCGGCGACCTCGTGGGCAGCCCGTCTCGGTGTGAGCGCATCGAAGAACGCGAACCCGAGCGAGCGCGCCGCGAATTGCTGCGTGATGTTTGCGCGGCGCTCCGCCGACTCCTGCAGGCTGATGACGACTATGTGCATAGACTTTGAGACGGTCCGAAGAGACCGAACCGGTCGCCGTCACGCGACAGGCGTACAATTGCTGCAACCGCGACCGGTTTTCCGGACCGCAGCCGTCTAACGGACGAATACCCGGAGGGTCTTTGGGCATGGCGGTGTGGCTGGAGGACAAAAAGCTTTTAAAACAGTTGCTTGCGGGCGATGAACGGGCTTTCGACCGGTTCTTCGACGAGAATTTCTCCCGTCTCTACCGCTTCGCACTGACACGCCTCTCGGACGATCCGGACGCGGCAAGGGAGGTCGCGCAGATTAGCTTGAGCAAGGCCGTCCGAAAACTGCACACCTACAAGGCGGAAGCGGCGTTGTTCACGTGGCTGTGTTCGATCTGTCGCAACGAGACGTCCGACTGGCTTGCAAGGCAAGGACGGTATCGCGAGCACATCGTCCTGACCGAGGACTTCGCCGACGTGCGTGCGGCGGTCGAGTCCTTGCGTGCGCCCGAGCAGATGAGCCCCGAGCGGCACTACCGGCGCGTCGAACTGCTGCGTCTCATACAGGTGGCGCTCGACAACCTGCCGCCGAAGTACGGTGACGTCCTCGAGTGGAAGTACATCGAGGGGCACTCGACGAAAGAGATCTCGAATCGCATGGGCATCGGCCGGGAGGCGGCACAGTCCCTGCTGGCACGCGCCAGACGGGCGTTCGCCGACGTGTATTCGTCATTGAGCGGGGGGCTCGAACGACATCAAAGCGAATTGGTGAAATCATGAGCGAGATCGAACGCGACGCATTGGAAGACCTGTTGCGGCAGGCCGAGCCGAGGCCGGTGCCGGCGCCCGGGGACCTGGCGTCCGCCCGCGAAGCGGTCCGGGACGAGTGGCTCGCGGTCACGGGTCGACGCAAGGCGCGGCGCCGCGCCACGGGCTTCGCGATCGCCGCAACGCTGGTAATCGGCGTGTTTGCGGCAATCAACGTGCTCCGGATGCCGGCGGTCGGCGTCGTTCGCGTAGCGACCATCGAGAAGCGTTTCGGGTCCGTCTACCTGCTGGTCGAGCAAGACGAGCTCAGACCGACCGACGACCTCGCGAACGTCATGTCGGCGCAGACGATCGTCACGGGTGACGACGCAGGCCTTGCGCTCGCATGGGACGGGGGCGGTTCGCTGAGGGTGGACGGGAACACGCGCCTCCGCTTCGAGAACGAGCGCGACGTATTGCTCGAGCACGGCCGCATCTACTACGACTCGAAAGACAGCTTGGTCGCCGGCACCGACGCGGGCGGCGTACCGCAATTCAGGGTCCTGACCGGGTATGGCGAGATCCGGCACGTCGGCACGCAGTACATGACGCAAAGCAATGCCGATGGCCTCGTGGTCAGCGTCCGTGAGGGCAGGGTAGCCATCGACGGCATCTATCATGACCGGACCGTTGCGGCTGGCGAACAGGCGACCCTGGTCGGACGGCAGCAGCCGTCCGTGCTCGGCATCGACCGCAGCGGCCCGGCGTGGGACTGGATCGAACGAACGACACCTGCGGCGGACGTCGACGGCAGGACGCTGCACGAATTCCTGGTCTGGGTCAGCCGCGAATTGGGTCTCGGGCTGCGCTTCGAAGGCGACGCCGAGACCATCGCGCACGACGCGATTCTCAGGGGACGGATCGACGCCGGACCGTCCGAGGCACTGGGGCTGCGCGTTGCAACGGCCGCGCTCAGCTGGCGCATCGAGGAGGGAGTGGTCTATATCTCGAATTAGCGCGAGGCGATCGACGTGCGGCGGCGTTGCCGCACTGCTGGTGCTGGCGGCCGCCGTTGCAGCCGCCGACGGGCGGGGTGCGCCGTATGCCGGGCGCCGGGTCGCGAGCGTTCTCGACGAGTTTCGCGAGGCCGGCGTCGAGTTCGCCTACAGCACCAACGTCGTCACCGAGGACCTGCACGTCGCGTCCGAGCCCGAACCCGGATCGCCGCTCGAGGTCGTGCAGCAGATTCTGAAGCCCCACGGGCTCGCCGTCCGCGAAGAGGCCGGCGTCTACGTCGTGGTCCGCGACGACGTTCCGCCCGAGCCCGCGGCGACGGCAGACCCGGCGCCCGTGCGCCCCGAAATCGAGACCGTCGTCGTCGCAGCGAGCCGCTACGAGATCTCGCGCGACATTGCCGGGTCCGACTACGCGATCGATCGACGCACGATCCGGAACATGCCCGACATCGGCGAGGACCCGATCCGCGTGACCCAGCGCCTGCCGGGCACGGCCGCGAGCGGCGCGTCTGCGCGCGCGCATTTCCGCGGCGGCGAGCAGAACGAGATCGGCATCATGCTCAACGGGCAGTGGCTGTTCGATCCGTTCCACATTCGCGATTACCAGAACGTCTTCAGCGCGATCGACGCGCGTGCGATCGACGGCGTCGAGGTGTACACGGGCGGTTTCCCGGTTCGTTACGGCGACCGCATGAGCGGGCTCGTGCTCATGGACTCGCTCGAGTCCGACGAGGCACGCCACAACGAGATAGGCATCAGCGTCTTCAATACGTCGCTGCTGACGGCCGGAACCGATGCCGGCCGCAGCTGGGTATTCTCGGCGCGGCGCGGCAACCTCGACCTCGTCATCGATCCGAAGTTCGGAAAACCGTCGTACTTCGACGTATTCGGTGAGTTCTCCCTCGACCTGGGCGCGCACGCCCGGCTGTCGATCAATGCGCTGTATGCGGATGACCAGGTGGAGCTCGTGCTCGAGACCGATCCCGAGGAGCGCGAACAGGTCGCGAGCGATACGCAGAACGCGCAGCTCGGGCTGCGTCTCGACGGCGACTGGTCTGCGCACCTGTCGAGCCGCACGGTGCTGTCGTTCGTCGACTACAGAAACCGGCGCGCCGGCGTCGCGAACGATCCGGCCAAGCTGGTAGCCAGCGCCCGGGACCACCGCGAAGTCCGCCAGTTCGGTCTGCGCCAGAACTGGATCTGGAGTCCGTCCGATCGCCGTCGGGTGCAGTG
>JAKSCZ010000021.1 GCA_022360335.1 Pseudomonadota bacterium | reverse complement strand
GTCGTGGCAGGCGACCTCGGATCGTCTCGACCTCGGCCGGGGAGAAGCGGTCCGGCAAGATGACGAACCCGTTGGTTTCGAGGTCATGGATCTGCTGCTTGCTCAACTGCATCTTCGCCTCCCGCGTTCTCGGGCTGTCTCTGCAGGTCAGATTTGACGCAAGCGGCCAAGGCGTCAATAATCAAATACTGAACTACAGAGTAGATTTTCTAAACTATGCCGAGATTGATGCCGCCGCTGAAGGCCGTGAGGTACTTCGAAATATCCGCTGAATTCGAGAGTTTCTCGAGGGCTGCGGAAGAGCTCAGGGTATCGAAGGGGGCCGTTAGTCAGCAGGTCAATCAGCTAGAGCAGTATCTGGGCGTTTCACTGTTTAGAAGAACTGGACGCCGTGTGACCTTGACCGATGCCGGTCGGCGCTATCACTCTGCGGCGAGGAGCGCCTTCAACATTCTCGAGACGGAGACCGAACGGGTTGCGGGCTCACGGGTTCGCGGCCAGCTCAAGCTGACCGTCCTGCCGGCTTTCGCGGCGCTCTGGCTGGTGCCGCGACTGCCCGCGTTTCAGAAATCGGCGGCCCATTTGGACATCGTGATTTCGGCCGAGGCGGAAGTCGTCGATTTCACCAAGTCGGACGATCACATCGGCATTCGCTACGGCGCGGCTTCGCAAAGCGGGATGAAGGTGACGGTCCTCGGCCACGACGAGCTGATGCCCGTTTGTACGCCGCGCTATGCCGAGCTCCATGAGATCCGAACGGCGGAGGATCTCTCGCGCTGCGTTTTGCTTCACGACACCTATTGGGCGGATGATTGGCCAAGGTGGCTGACGCAAGCCGGCGTCGCGGAGCGTTTGGGCGGGGACGGTCAGTTCTTCACGCACTACAGCATGGCAATCGACACGGCACGCGCCGGAGGCGGCGTCGCGATGGGACACCGCCTCCTGCTCGGCGACATGATCGAGCGGGGCGAAATGGTGTGTCCGCTCGATGGCACCGTTCGTTCGGTACATCCCTACGTGATCGTCGTCCCAGACGGCGCGGCCCATCTGGACTTCGTGAAACGATTCCGGAAATGGCTGGTCGAGTCGTTCGGCACTGCAGACACCCTCGAATTCAACCGTTGAGACATGTCGCGGAATCGGCTATCTTGTCCGCATGCGGTCCCTTTGGAGGCACGGAAGTGTTTAAGATCGGAGACTGGGTCATCTACCG
>JAKSCZ010000114.1 GCA_022360335.1 Pseudomonadota bacterium | reverse complement strand
CGAGCTACGACAAGCAGTTCGTGCGCGACTATCTCGAGACGCTCGACTGGGACAAAACGCCCCCCGGGCCGGAGCTGCCGGCCGGGATTCTCGAAAAGACCCGCGACAAATACCGCGAAGCGCTGCAACGAATGACCGCGGCGTAGGAGGGCCTTTTTTGGCCCGAACGGAACCAGTTCGCGGCTGAAGCCGCTCCTGCGAAGGTACAATGCGTCCATGATCGCCGGCATTCGCAAGCAATTCGACCGCTACGTCTGGGGCGACGGGCTGACCCGCCACGGTCCGCCGGGTCGTCTCGTCGCCGGGGTGTTGCGAAATCTGTACGCCGTCACGCGCGACATCGCATCCGGCCAGCTCAACCTGCGCGCCATGAGCCTGGTCTACACGACGTTGCTGTCCGTCGTACCGCTGATCGCCGTCAGCTTCTCGGCGCTGAAGGCCTTCGGCGTCCACGAGGAGATCGAACCGCACCTGTACGGGTTTCTGGAACCGCTCGGCCCCAAAGGAATCGAGATCACCGACTACATCATGAATCTCGTCAACAACGTGAACAGCAACGTGCTCGGCGGTATCGGCTTCATCTTCTTCATCTACACCGCGATTTCGATGGTGCAGAAGACCGAGGACTCGTTCAACTACGTCTGGTACGTCAGCAAAGCAAGGAGCTTTTCGACGCGGCTGGTCGAATACAGCACGGTGCTCATCGTCGGCGCGATCGCCGTCGGTCTGTCGGTCAAGGCGCTCGTCGAGTTCAGCAAGGAGAAGCTGGTCGTCGAGATGCAGGAGAACGTGGTGCTTGCACCCGTGTTCACTCTGACCGATCGACTGATGCCCTACCTGATCACGATCGGCATCTTCACGTTTCTTTACAAGTTCATGCCGAACACGCGCGTCAAGCTGCGCTCGGCGATAGTCGGTGGTATCGCCGGCGGTTTCCTGTGGGCGACGACGGCAACGATCTTCGCTTCGCTACTTGCCACCTCGTCCAACCGGCAGGCGATTTACGCGAGCCTGGCCGTCGCGATTTCAGCGCTCATCTGGTTGTATCTGAACTGGATCATCCTGCTCATCGGCTCGCAGATCGCTTTCTATTTCCAGAATCCGGCCTACCTGCGCGTCGGGCGCCGGGAGCCGCGCCTGTCGAACGAGATGCGCGAACGCATCGCGCTCAATATCATGTATCTCGTCGGTAAGGAACATCGCAATCCGGTCCACGGCGTGGACCTGCGCCGCATCGGCCGGACACTGCGCATTCCGACGATCACGCTGGCGCCGATCGCTCTGGGCCTCGAAGCGAACGGGTTGCTGACGACGAACGAAAAGGAACAGTTGCTGCCGGGCAGGGAGATGTCCCGCATCAAGCTACGGGACATTCTCTCGGTCGTCAGGCGCGACGGTGAAACCGGCTCGCACAAAACGCCGCGTTGGGACGACGCGGTCGACGCGCTCGGGAAATCCATCGACGCCTCGGTCAGCGGCGCGCTGGCCGACCATACGCTTTCGCAACTCCTCGACGAGAAGGAATCGTCCTGAGTCAGCCGGCGAATCCGGCGCCGCCGGCCGATTCGGCACATCGGCCGCAGCACTCCCTCCGACCGGCCGTTCATGCGCCGGCGATCGTCATCTCTTCGATCAGAACGGAACCGCAACGAATACCGCTGCGCGTGTCCTGATCGTCGCCCACCGCAGCGATACGCCGGTAGAGATCGCGAAGATTTCCGGCGATCGTCACCTCGTGCACGGGGTATGCCACCTCACCGTTCTCGACCCAATGGCCCACGGCGCCTCGCGAGTAGTCGCCCGTCACGCCGTTGACACCCTGCCCGATCAATTCCGAAACGACGAGGCCGGTGCCCATATCGCTCGTCAGCGCATCCCTGTCCCGGCCCGTTCCCGGCACGATCAGGTTCTGCGCACCGCCCGCATTCGCAGTGGTCGTCAGGCCGAGGCGCCGCGCCGAGTAGCTGCTCAGCACGTAGCCCTGCAACACGCCGCCGGCGACGATGTCGCGATCCCACGTCGCCACGCCTTCGCTGTCATAGGGGACGCTCGCCATGCCCTGCGGCAAATGCGGTCGCTCCCGAATGTCGAGGAAATCGGGGAACAGCTTCTCGCCCGCCGCATCCAGGAGGAACGACGAGCGCCGATACTGGGCTCCGCCGGCTATCGCAGCAATCGCATGGCCGATGAAACCGCGGGCCAGGTCCGGGACGTACAGCACGGGAGCTCTCGTCGTCCGAATCTTGCGCGCACCGAGCCGGCCGACCGTCTTCTCGGACGCTTTTCGTCCGACGTCGGCGGCCTTCTCGAGATCGTCGACACGCCGGGCCGACGTGTAGTGGTAGTCGCGCTGCATCACGCCGTCTTCTTCGGCAAGCAGCACGCAGGTAATGCTGTGGCTCGTCTTCGTGTAGCTGCCGACGAATCCGTGCGAGTTGCCATAGGCGCGACTGCCGCGATTGGTGGAGACGGTCGCGCCCTCCGAATTGCTGATGCGCGCATCGTTCCCGAGACCGGCACTCTCCGACTCGATCGCCAGCCCGATCGCGGCGTCTGCGTCGAGATCCCAGGGGTGGTCGAGATCGAGATCGACGACCTCCCTGCACATCAGCTGCGGATCGGCGAGACCCGCGTACTCGTCCTGCGCCGTCAATCTGGCGAAGGAGACGGCTTTTGCCACGGCTTCGCGAATCGCCTCCGGCGACAGATCCGTCGTGCTCACACTGCCCTTGCGCGAGTCTTTGAAAACAGTCACGCCGATACCGCGATCGTTCGTGTACTCGAGGCTCTCGACCTCGCCGAGCCGTGCGGTCGCCGCCAGGCCGGAATCCTGACTCGCGGCGGCCTCTGCCGCATCGGCGCCGAGACTCTTCGCCTCGTCCAGTGCGAGCGCAACGAGCGCCTCGAGTTCGTCCCGGCCCAGCGATTCGCGTCTTGCCATAGTTCGCATGTTAGACTCCCGGCCCCGGATTGCGGGCCGACTGCGGGAGTACTTTATCCGGTGGGCGAGACGAAGCCCAGCAAAAGCGCGCGCAAACGCGAGTATCTGGCGCGACAGAGACTGGGAGAGGATCTGATCCCCCTCCGCGAGTCGGATCTCCTGTCGATGAACCTCGACGACGAACTTCTCGATGCGATACTCGACGCCAAGCGTATGAAACGGCACGGGGCGCTCAGGCGGCAGAAACAGTACATCGGCAAGTTGATGCGGCGCATCGATCCGGAACCGATCCGCGCGGCCCTCACGCGCATCCGGAGATAAGGGACAGTTACCTTATCTCCTCTTGGCCGCGTCAGCAGGCTTACGCCTCGCGGAGATAAGGTAACTGTCCCTTATCTCCCTTATCTCCCGGGCCCTTTCCCTATAGAATCGCCTTATGAGTACCGACGTCGGCATTATCATGGGTTCGCGCTCCGACTGGGAGACGATGCGCCATACCGCCGGGACGCTCGAAGCGCTCGGCGTATCCCATGAAGTCAAGGTCGTTTCGGCACACCGCACACCCGATCTCCTGTTCGAGTACGCGCAGACCGCTGCGGGACGCGGCATCAAGGTCATCGTAGCCGGCGCCGGCGGCGCCGCACACCTCCCGGGAATG
>JAKSCZ010000040.1 GCA_022360335.1 Pseudomonadota bacterium | reverse complement strand
AGTGGATGTCGGTGCCGCCTTTCTGGAATGCCGCGTGCTGAAAGATCTCCAGGTGCAGCGGCACGTTCGTCTTGATGCCCTCGATGACGATTTCGCTCAGTGCGCTCTTCATACGTGCGAACGCAGCGTCCCGGCTCTCGCCGTGCGCTATCAGCTTGCCGATCATCGAGTCGTAGTAGGGGGGGACCTTGTAGCCGCTGTACACGTGACTCTCCATGCGGATACCCGGGCCGCCCGGCGGGTGCCAGAGCGTGACCAGTCCCGGCGAGGGCATGAACGTCTTCGGGTCTTCCGCGTTGATGCGGCACTCGATGGCGTGTCCCTGAACGTTGATGTCTTCCTGTTTGATCGACAGCGGCTCGCCGCTCGCAATGCGCAGCTGCTCGCGCACGATGTCGACGCCGGTGATCATCTCCGTGACCGGGTGTTCGACCTGCAGGCGCGTGTTCATCTCGATGAAGTAGAACTTGCCGTCCTCGTACAGGAATTCGAAAGTGCCGGCGCTGCGATAGTCCATCTCGAGGCAGGCGTTGACGCAGCGTGCGCCGATCTCGTTGCGCTGCTCCTCACTGATCCCGGGTGCCGGCGCCTCCTCGACGACCTTCTGGTGACGCCGCTGCATCGAGCAGTCGCGCTCGCCGAGGTGGATGGCGTTGCCATGGGTGTCGGCGAGCAGCTGGAATTCGACATGGCGCGGTTTCTCGAGATATTTTTCCATGTAGACGACGTCGTTGCCGAATCCGGCGCGCGCTTCGGCTCTGGTCACGGTGATCGCCCCCGTCAGCGACGCTTCCGAATGGACGACGCGCATCCCGCGCCCGCCGCCGCCGGCAGTGGCCTTGATGATGATCGGGTAACCGATGTCGCGCGCCAGGCGCAGGTTCTCGTCCGGGTCGTCGCCCAGGGGGCCGTCGGAGCCCGGCACGCAAGGGACGCCCGCGGACTTCATCGCCCTGATCGCCGACACCTTGTCGCCCATCAGGCGGATTGCGTCGGCCTTCGGGCCGATGAACGTGAAACCCGACGATTCGACGCGTTCCGCAAAATCCGCATTCTCGGAAAGAAATCCGTAGCCCGGATGAATGCCCGTCGCGTCCGTGACTTCGGCGGCGCTGATGATGGCCGGCATGTTGAGGTAGCTCTCGGCCGACTGCGGCGGGCCGATGCACACCGTTTCGTCGGCGAGCAGGACGTGCTTGAGATTGTTGTCGGCGGTCGAATGGACGGCGACGGTCTTGATACCCATTTCGCGGCAGGCGCGCAGCACTCGCAATGCGATCTCGCCGCGGTTGGCAATTACGATCTTATCCAGCATCTCGAACGGCCCGCTCAGTCACCCTGACGTTGATCGATAACGACCAGGACCTGTCCGAACTCGACCGGTTCTCCGTTCTGGCAACGGATCGACTTGACCACGCCGGAGACGTCGGCCTCGATCTGGTTCATCATCTTCATGGCCTCGATGATGCACAGCGTGTCGCCTTCGTTGACCCGGTCGCCGACCTGGACGTAGGGAGCCGCGCCCGGCGACGCGGCCGCGTAGAACGTGCCGACCATCGGCGCCGTCACCTCGAAGCCGTCCTCCTCAGGGGCTTCCGGCGCGGCCGCCGCGGCTTCGACCGCGGGAGCCGTCGCCACCGCCGCAGGCGCCGCAGGCGCGGGCGCCTGTTGCACGACCGGCGCTGCAGCGGCCGGGGCCCCCGACGCGTAACGGCTGATGCGCACGGATTCCTCGCCTTCGGTGATCTCGATCTCGGCAATGCCGGAGTCGTCCAGCAGTTCGATCAGTTTCTTGACTTTTCTGATGTCCATGATTAGCCCCTGGTACTAGCGACGTACCGAGCGGCGGCCTGCAACGCCAGCTCGTAGCCGTATGCCCCAAAACCGAACAGGCAGCTGTTCGCTATATCGCTGAAATAGCTGTGGTGCCGAAATTCCTCCCGTGCAAACGTATTGCTCAGGTGAACCTCGATAAAGGGAATCCGAACCGCGAGGAACGCGTCGCGCAGCGCAACGCTCGTGTGCGTGAACGCCCCCGGGTTCAGTACGATGAAATCGATCCCGTCTTTCGCAGCCTGCTGCACGCGATCGACGAGCTCGTGCTCGGCATTGCTCTGGTACGAGCTCAGCCGGTGTCCGAGCGCCTCCGCAAGCTCGGCGCAGCGCATCTCGATGTCCCCGAGCGTCGCCTCGCCGTAGACGTCGGGCTCACGCGCGCCGAGCAGATTCAGATTGGGCCCGTTGATCAACAGGAAATCGGACATTTTTTATTTATTCTGGACACGTTTGCCGGAGATGGCGGCAATCCTAACCCTTTTTCCCGATTTTTGCGCAAGTTTCGTTGTGCCGGAAATACGGTGTCAGTCACCTCAATGAAGGTTCACGGAGTCGTTACACGACGGTAAGAGTCCGCGGCGTCATAGCAGGTCGAGCGCGCGGCGGACCTCGTCTTTCGCGATTTCGCCGTTGTCGAGGCGGGTCAGGATGTCGACGACGGCATCGAGATGCGACCGGTGCAGTTCGCCGATGTAGGCGCCGACGTATTCGCCGTCTCGGGTCACGAACATCGTGAACGGCATGCCGACGAACTCGATCCCCGAAGATTCGGCGACGGCCATCGCATCCTGCTGGCCGACCAGTATCGGATAGTTGAACTGCATCTGCTGCGCGAACTTCACAACGGGTTCGGGGTCCTCGACGGCGATGCCCAGCACCTGGAAGCCGGCGTCGCCGTGCCGGTCCTGGAACGCCTTCAGCAGCGGTATTTCGCGACGGCACGGCGCGCACCAGGTGGCCCAGAAGTTCAACAGGCGGTGCGCGCCGTCCCACTCGGCGAATTCGCGGTTGACGCCTTCGAGGTCCGGCAGGGCGAACGCGGGGTGCGTGACGACCTCGAGTCGTTTCGGCTGCGGTGCCGGCGGCGGCTTTTTCCCGATGGGGATCGGCGCGGCGTAGAACAATGCGCCGGCCGTCAGGGCGAGCAGCGCGACGCCGAAAATCAGCATGATACGTGACACGTGTTTCTCTCTGTTATCGCGGCTGAAGCCGCTCCTACGGCTGGTGAAGCCGTTCCCATGTTTAGCGAAGCCGCTCCTGCGGTTAGTCCAGTGCGCGTTGCAGGTGCTCGACGAAATCCGCCGCTTTCATATAGCCGACGACTTCGTAGCCGCGGCGTTGCCGGCCGTCCGCGCCGAAGAAAACGATCGTCGGCGGGCCGAACACGCCGAAGCGTTCCAGCAACGCCCGGTCCGCTGCGTCGTTCGCCGTAACGTCCGCCTGCAGCCATACCGTGTTCGACAGCGCAGCCCGCACCTCGTCGTCCGTAAACGTCCAGGCCTCCATCTCCTTGCAGGACACACACCAGTCCGCGTAGAAGTCGAGAAACGCAGTTTTTCCCCGGCCCGACGCCAGCGCGAGCTCGCGATCGAGGTCGTCGACCGTCTTGATGCGCACGAACGGCAGCTCGTGTTCGGCTTCGGCGGGCACGCCGCCGCCCGGATCGATACGTGCAAGCGGCTTGAACGGCTTGCTTCCGCCGCTCAGGCCCCCGAGCAGCAGGACGATGCCGTAGACGATGGCGAGAAATCCGAAGCCCTTGCCGAGTTTCCGAGGCGTCGTCGACTCGCCGGTGAGCGTCGTCAGGCCGCCGAGGAACACGCCCGCCATGAAGACGAGCACCGCCCAGAGGAGCATCGTGACGTTCCCCGGCAGCATGCGCGACAGCATCCAGATCGCGAGGCCGAGCATCATGAAGCCGAAGGCGTTCCTGACGCCGACCATCCACGGTCCCGCCTTGGGCAGGAACTTGCCCTGGGCCGCGCCGACGAGCAACAGCGGTGCGCCCATGCCGAGGCTCATCGCGAACAGGCCGGCTCCGCCCCGCAGCAGGTCGCCGGTCCGGGCGATGACCATCAGGGCGGCGATGAGCACCGGCGCGACGCAGGCCGTGACGATCAGCGCCGACAGGCCGCCCATGACGAACGCGCCGATCGTCGTGCCGCCCTTTTGCCGTCCGCTGACGGCCGACAGTCTCGTCTGGACGCTGCCCGGCATTTGCAGCTCGAATGCGCCGAACATGCCGAGCGCGAGCACGACGAACAGCGCGGAAAACAGGATCAGCACCCACGGCTGGTTGAACGCAGCCTGCAGTTGCAGGCCTGCCGCGGCAGCCGCGACGCCCGCGGCCGTGTAGACGATCGCCATGCCGAGCACGTATGAGAGCGCAAGCGTGAACCCGCGCATCGGCGTCACCTCGTCGCCTTCGCCCGCAATGATGCCGGACAGGATCGGGATCATCGGCAGGACGCAGGGCGTGAGCGCCAGCGCGAGCCCCGCCAGGAAGAAGATGCCGATCGCCTTCCAGATGCTCCGGTTGACGAGCACGTCGGCGAGGAACGCCTGCTCGCTGACGGGTGCGCCGGTCGCCGCCGGGAGCGCCCCGACCGAGGTTGCTTCCGGCAGGCTGACGGTCAGCACGCGCGTTTGCGGCATGTAGCACAGGCCGCCCTCGGCGCAGCCCTGGTAAGCGAATTCGAGCCCGAGTTCCATGGCCCCGGGCGTCGCACGCGCGATGGCCAGCGGTGCGAGGAAGCTGTCGAGGTAGACCTCCGTCTCGCCGAAGTACTCGTCGGTCTTCATCGTGCCCTTCGGCAGGTCCCAGCGGCCGGCCTGAGTGCCGTCGTTCAGCACGCGGACCGACAGCTTGTCCTTGTAGACGTAGAAACCGGGCACGATGCGGATGCCGAGTTCGACGGCGTTACCGTCGACGGCGAAGATCTCGGGAAAGAACACCTCGTCGACGGGCGGGAATTCGGACGGCGCGTTGCCGCCTGCGAGGCTGCCGAGCCGGAGCCGCGGCTTCGCCGCCTCGACGGTTTTCAGTACGACGGTCTCGATCCAGGTCTGCGGCGGGTAGCAGATGCCGATATTGTCGTCGCAGCCCTGCAGTTCGATGACGAGGTTCGCATTGGCCGGGCGCTCGCCCTCGACCGCATACGGGATCGTGACGAAGAAGGAGTCGCGGTAGATCTCCTGCCTGCCGAAGAATTCGTCCTCGTGATCGATGCCCTTCGGCAACTCGGGCTCGCCGAGCACGATCCCGGTCGTGCCGCTTTCGAAACCGAGTTTCGCCTTGTACAGGTAGGCGTGCTCGTAGATCGCCCAGTCGATCTCGAACGCGCTGCCCGTATCGGTGACGACGTACTTGTAGGCCTCCTCGGCAGGCAGCAATTCCCCGGCCGCAGGCAGAGGGCCGGCGATCAGCAGGGATACCGCGGCGAAGGCTCTGAATATTCCGGTCATTCGGGGCATTGCAGGTCCGTAGACCCCCAGGGGATGCCGATTGTTACCGCAAAGTGCGCGGATGTCACCGACGCAGGACCGGTTT
>JAKSCZ010000287.1 GCA_022360335.1 Pseudomonadota bacterium | reverse complement strand
GTCAGCCCGAGCCGCTGCCAGAACTTCACGGCCGCGTAGTTGACGACATTGGACTGCACGGACAGGTGGATCGGCATGTCGGGGAAGGCCTCGCGCACCATCATGATCAGCCCCGGGTCCGACATGATCAGCGCGTCGGGGCCCATCGCGACGATCGGCTCGAGGTCGCGGATATAGGTTTTCAACTTGTTGTTGTGGGGCGCGATGTTGCTGGCCAGGAAGAAGAGTTTGCCGGCGGCATGGGCCTCGTCGATGCCCTGCGCCAGCACGTCTTCCTTACTGAACTGATTGTTGCGCACGCGCAGGGAATAGCGCGGCTGGCCGGCATAGACGGCATCGGCGCCGTACGCGAAGGCGTAGCGCATGTTTTTGAGCGTACCGGCCGGCGAGAGAAGCTCGGGTCGTTTCATCGCGCCAGTATATATGCATCACAGACTCGATCGAGATCGACGGTGTGTTGCGCAACTCCGAAGCCAAACAACCAATCTGCGGTCTGGCACCGCAAGCGGAGATAGCTACTTTCCACGGCCCCGTATTGGCGGCGCCAAAAATACTCTCCCCTGCAAAACACGGTCGATAAGCACAACTACTTAGCGCCGAATAGTTGCAAAAGGAACAGAATGACCCCATGGCTCTTGTCCAAGCAGCGAGGATCATGATGGATATGCCTGTCAAAACCACCGAGAGTCTCGACCTTTTCGTCAACGCTACCCAGCAGTTCGAAAGGGCCCTGACCTGGGTCGATGGTATCAAGGAAGGGATAATCGACTTCCTGATCAACCCCAAACGCACCATCCATGTGCGCTTCCCCGTCAACATGGATGACGGTTCCACCAGGACGTTTCACGGCTTCCGCGTCATGCACAGCGACGTGCGCGGGCCCGGCAAGGGCGGCATTCGCTATCACCCGAGCGTCACCGAGGCCGAGGTGACGGCGCTCGCGGCATTCATGACCTGGAAGACCGCCGTCGTCAACATCCCGTACGGAGGCGGCAAAGGCGGCATCGTCTGCGACCCGAAGCAGCTGAGCCGCAGGGAACTCCGGCACATCACGCGGCGCTTCGTCGCCGAACTCGGCGACAACATCGGGCCGCACACGGACATTCCCGCGCCCGACGTGTACACGAACGCGCAGACGATGGCGTGGATCTACGATACCTACGACCGGATGCACCCGGGCGGCAACAATCTCGCCGTCGTAACGGGCAAACCGCTCGAAATGGGCGGTTCGCTGGGCCGGGACGAGGCCACGGCCCGCGGCAGCTGGTACGCGACCGAACAGCTCCTGCGGCGCAAGGGCGTACCCGGACTGGAGACGCTGGAGGGCGCCCGGGTTGCCGTGCAGGGGTACGGAAACGCGGGCTCGATCGCGGCGTACCTGTTCCACGATGCCGGCGCCGTCGTCGTCGCGGTCAGCGACTCGCGTGGCGGCATTGCCGACGACGACGGGCTGGATCCGCGCGACGTGCTGAAATTCAAGCAGGACACCGGCAGCGTCGTCGGCTTCCCGGGGGCGAAGAAGATCCGCAACGAAGACGTGCTGGCCTATGACTGCGACGTCCTGATCCCGGCGGCCCTCGAATGCTCGATCACGACCGCGAATGCCCGCAAGGTCAAAGCGAAGCTGATCGTCGAAGACGCGAACGGACCGATCACGGCCGCCGCCGACGAGATACTGAGGCAGAACGGCGTCGTCGTGCTGCCCGACATTCTCGCCAATGCGGGCGGCGTCGTCGTCAGCTACTTCGAGTGGGTCCAGAATCTCGAGAACCAGCAGTGGAGCCTCGAGAGGGTCGAGTCGCTGCTCAACGAGAAGATGTGCCGCGCCGTCGACGAGACCGTCGATCGTTTCGATGAGCTGAAGGCGAAATACCGGCAGGGCTTCAACAAGGGCAAGCCGGGGCCGACGCTCAGGGATGCCGCGCTCGTCTCGGCGATCACGCGCATCGCGACCGTGGTCCTGCAACGGGATATCTGGCCGTAGGCTGCGGTCGGGGCGACCTAGCAGGCTGTATTACGTTAACTTTTCGAGGGGATCCGGTCCCGGACCGGAGCCCCCGGGGCGGTATGCGCACTGCCCATTTGTGAAATTAACAGTGTAAAATTCTTTTTGTAAAAATTTCACCTGTTCTTGAGTAGTATCAGCTGCAACGGACTTGCAATGGATTCGCGAAACCGGCTCCGAGGGGAGGTTGTGATGCAGCAGACGATGCTTGAAACGAGGGACTTCCGGCAAGGCATTGCGGCCCGCGGCGCGCCGCAGGGCGACGCCGGGCTGCTCGAGAACACGTCGAGCATTCTCGACAAATTGATTCCGCTGCGTGGCGCCAGCCACGCCGACGTCGTCGAATACCGCGTCGAAATTCCCATGCGCTACGCCGAGTGTTACGCCGTTCTCGCCGACGGCCGCCGCGCCGGACTCGTCGATCCGCGCAGGTTCCTCGGCTGGTCGAGCCACGATGCGCGCCGCTCGCTGCTGTTCCGCAACGACGATATGACGCTCGAGGTCGAAGTCGACAATCGCGCGTCGGAGCGCGATTGCAGCACCGTC
>JAKSCZ010000387.1 GCA_022360335.1 Pseudomonadota bacterium | reverse complement strand
GCCAGGCATCGATCAGGGCGGACGGCCAGGTGACGATTCTGCGCGTCAGCTCGACGCTCTTGGAACAGGTTTCGTCGGCCTGCCAACTGCGCTTCAACAAGGTCTTCCTGCGTTCGCTGATCATGCGCCTGCAGGGCACGAGCGGCGCCAACACGTAAATCCACCCCGACGTAGGAGCGGCTTCAGCCGTGAATCGGGCTGGCTACATGCGTCTATTCAGGCGATGGCTCGTCCGCGCGACCATCCATCCATGCGCCGGACGTCGCGTTGCACCCGTCCATCCGTCGCTACGCACGCCGATTTCCGGGTACACTCGGGGCCGACGCCGAACCCCTGGAGGATATCCGTGATCGAGCGTGTCGCCTGTCTGCTTTGCTTCCTGATCTGTTTGCCGGCTGTGGCAGGCGAACTCGGCGAGGCCGTCAAGGCCGACTACGACGGGCACCTGGGCGAGTTGTTCGAATACTTCCATCGCAATCCGGAACTCTCGACCATCGAGCACGAGACGGCGCGGCGCATGGCACTGGAGCTGAATCTCGCCGGCTTCGACGTCACCGAAGGCGTCGGCGGGACCGGCGTCGTCGCGATTCTGGAGAACGGCAGCGGTCCGCTGGTCATGATGCGTGCGGATATGGACGGTTTGCCCATCGAAGAAAAATCGGGGCTCGCGTACGCGTCACGTGCGCAACAGAAGGACCCGGTCACGGGCAATACGGTGTTTACGATGCACGCCTGCGGACACGACGTGCACATCACCAGCCTGGTCGGTACGGCGCGCTACATGTCGAACAACAAGGACCGATGGTCGGGCACGCTGATGCTGATCGTGCAGCCCGCGGAGGAGCGCGGACTCGGCGCCCGTGCGATGCGCGACGACGATATCTGGGCTCGCTTCGGCCAGCCGGAGTATGCACTCGCATTCCACGTCAGGGCTCAGGGCGTCGCGGGCCGGATCGACGTGACCGACGGCAGCCCGTACGCGGGCGCGGATACCGTCGACATCGTCATTCACGGCGTGGGCGCCCACGGCGCCCATCCCCACGCCGGCAAGGATCCCGTCGTCCTCGGCAGTCAGATCGTACTCGCGCTGCAGACGCTGGTGGCGCGCGAACTGCCGCCGCGTTCGCCGGGGGTGGTGACCGTGGGCTCGTTCCACGCGGGAACGAAGCACAACATCATTTCCGATCGCGCTCAGCTGCAGCTTACCGTGCGCAGCACGACCGAGGAGACGCGGCGGATCCTGCTCGACGGTATCAGGCGCATCGCGGAGAACATGGGGCGCGCCGCAGGGCTCCCCGAGGACAAGCTTCCCGAGGTGATCGTCTCGAGCGAGAGCGTCCCGCCGACCCGGAACGACGCCGGACTCGCGCGGCGGCTGCGGGCCGCCTGGATCGACGCCTTCGGCGAAGGCAGGGTCGTCGACCGGCCGTCGAAGGGCATGGGCGCGGAAGACTTCCCGTTCTTCACCGTCGAGCCGACGATCAAGTCCGTTTACTGGCGGGTCGGCGGAACGCCGCAGTCCGCATTCGACGCGGCGGCGGCGGGCGGCCCGCCGGTGCCCAGTCATCACTCGCCGCTGTTCAAGATCGAACCCGAGCCGTCGGTGACGGCCGGCGTCGAATCGACGGTCGTGGCTCTGCTCGAACTGATGGGCGACGGGCGGTAATCCGGGGGAGATAAGGGACAGTTACCTTAATTGCTCCGGCGGTGAACACCGCCGGAGCAATTAAGGTAACTGTCCCTTATCTCCCCCGGATTCGGGCCTGAAGGCCCTCCTACGAGTCGTCGACGTCGAAGTCCTCGAGTTCCTCTCCGCCGGCGTTCTTCAGCAGGATTTCGACCTTCTGTTCGGCTTCCTTGAGCGCCGTCTGGCAGCCGCGCGTCAGCCTGATGCCGTCCTCGAATCGCTTCATGGCTTTTTCGAGCGGCAGCTCGCCGGATTCGAGTTCTTCGACGAGTCGTTCAAGGTCGCTCAGGGCCTTTTCGAGCTTGAATTGCTTGCTGGCGGTCACGTCGTGGTCCTTGGTCCGTGTCGCGTAAAACTACCGTTGCAGCCCGCAACAATCAACGGCCGTAACTCTTTGTTTCCCCGTAATGACCACAATTGACAGTCTACGGGCCGGTCAATACAGTAGCGTGACGATGGAATGATTCTAAATCCCCAACCACGCGACTCATCGAGAGGAACAAGAATGTCACTGAAAGGCAGCAAAACTGAAGGCAATCTCAAAGACG
>JAKSCZ010000490.1 GCA_022360335.1 Pseudomonadota bacterium | reverse complement strand
TCCTGACGGCGTCGAGCAGGTTGTCGACGTACTCGTGCTCGTGCGCATAGGGCAGCTTGTGCTCGGCGACGTGATCGCGCCCGGCGCACAGCAGTCCGCGCGAGTCGACGAACCAGCAGTGCCTGCGCGCCTCGTCTTCGCTCATGCCGTCTTCCTTCAGCGCCGCAACGAATACGTCGGCGATGCCGATACCGGCTTCGCCGGCTCCGAGGAACAGGAGCTTCTGGTCGCGCAGCTTGCCGCCCGTGATCCGCATCGCTGCGATCAGGCCGGCGACCGCGACGCCGCCCGTACCCTGGATGTCGTCGTCGAACAGGCAGGTGGTGTCGCGGTACGTCTTCAGCAGGCGGAACGCGTTGGTGTTGCCGAAGTCCTCGATCTGGATCAGGATGCCCGGGAAGACCGCTTTTGCGGCATCGACGAATTCGTCGAAGAGTTCGTCGTATTCCGATCCGCGCAGTCGCTTCCTCTCGATGCCGTTGTACACCGGGTCGTTGAGAAGCTGTTCGTTGTTGGTGCCGACGTCGAGCATGACCGGCAGGCACTGCCACGGGGGAATCCCGGCGCAGGCCGTGTACAGCGACAACTTGCCGATCGGGATGCCCATGCCGTCGGCGCCGAGGTCTCCGAGCCCGAGAATGCGCTCACCATCGGTGACGACGATGATGCGGGCGTTCTGGTGCGGCCAGTTCCGGAGCAGGTCTTTGACGCGCCCCTTGTCGTGCAGCGAGACGTACATGCCGCGAGGCCTGCGATAGATGTGCTGAAACGCCTGGCAGGCCTTGCCGACGGTCGGCGTATAGATGAGCGGCATCATTTCCTCGATGTGATTCATGACGACGCGATAGAAGAGGTTCTCGTTACGGTCCTGCAAGGAGATCAGGTAGAGGTATTTCTCGAGGTCGTTCGGCTTGGCCCGGAGGTTGCCGAGGACCCTCAGTTCCTGTTCCTCCATGGAGTGCACGCGACGCGGCAGCAGGCCCTCGAGGCCCAGCGCCCTGCGCTCGTCTTCGGTAAACGCAGTGCCCTTGTTGCGAATCGGGTCGTGAAGAATTTTCACTCCGCGAGGGAGAGGCTCAGGTTGTTGTTCAACAAGGGTTTTTTCATCGATCTGGGCGACTGGCATGACGGCCTCCGGCGGGCATTTCCGAGCCTGAAATTACGCCTTTCACCGGCCTTTCCAATGACGGAAAGCACGTAGAAACCGGCCTACGTAGAAGACCGTATCCGCTCCCGATCCGGCCATCGGTAACATCTGAAACGGATTTGGAAGGAGGCTTCCGATGGCTCGCAGAATCGTCATCATGGGCGCCGCCGGGCGCGATTTTCACGTCTTCAACTGCCTGTATCGCGAGGACCCCGGCGTCGACGTCGCCGCGTTTACGGCGACGCAGATCCCGCACATCGACGGCCGCCGCTACCCCGCGGCGCTGGCCGGGGCGCGGTACCCGGACGGGATCCCGATCGTCCCCGAGCAGGATCTCGATACGCTGCTCGAGCGAGGCGACGTCGACGAGGTGATCTTCGCGTACTCGGACGTCAGCTTCGACTACATCGACGAGCGTCGCCGGCGCGTCCTGGAGAAGGGCGTCGAGTTCGGCACGTTCGACGTCGACGCCTCGATGCTGCGTGCCGCGAAACCCGTCATCGCCGTCACGGCGGTCAGGACGGGCTGCGGCAAGAGCCAGGTGTCGCGCCGCATAACGGACATACTGCGCGACCTCGGTCTGAAGACCGTCGCGATACGTCACCCGATGCCGTACGGCGATCTCGCGCAACAGGCCGTGCAGCGTTTTGCCGATTACGAAGACCTGGAACGCCAGCAATGCACGATCGAGGAACGCGAGGAGTACGAGCCGCATATTGCAAACGGCGTGATCGTCTACGCCGGCGTCGATTACGGGGCGATCCTCGCCGAGGCCGAGAAGGAGGCCGAAGTCATCGTCTGGGACGGAGGCAACAACGACACGCCGTTCTATAAGCCCGATCTCTGGATCTGCGTCGCCGATCCGCATCGTCCGGGCCACGAGCTCAGGTATTTTCCGGGCACCTGCAACTTCCGGCGTGCCGACATCATCCTGGTCGGCAAGATCGCGCACGCCGATACCGCGGCGATCGAGCAGGTCGCCGCCAACGCGCAGCGCGTCAATCCCGGGGCGCGCGTCCTGTATCGCGAATCGCCGCTCCACGTGGCCGAGCCCGAACGTATCCGTGACCAACGCGTCCTCGTCATCGAGGACGGGCCCACGACGACGCACGGCGGCATGCCGTTCGGCGCCGGCATAATCGCCGCCGCCGAAAACGGTGCGGCGGAGATCGTCGACCCGCGCCCCTGGGCCGCCGGCGAAATCGCCGCAACCTTCGAGCAGTACCCCGACATCGGCGACCTGCTGCCCGCGATGGGTTACGGCGACGCCCAGATTCGCGATCTCGAGGAGACCGTGAACGCCGTCGATTGCGATCTCGTGCTGGTCGCCACGCCGATCGATCTGACGCGGCTGATCGATATCGACAAACCCGCCCTGCGCGTCGCTTACGGCCTGAAGCGCGAGGACGGGGCGCTCGAGGCCGCCGTCCGCGAGATCGTCCTGCCCGGGTCCGGGCGCGAAGCGCGCATATCGGCGAAGTAGGCCTGCAGGCTGCCGCGCAGCGCGGCTTTTTCTTCTTCCCAGCGGTCGAGGGCCCGCTGCACGCGCTCGTCGGCGACGAAGTCGGCATACTGCGGCTCCGCGAACGATTCGAGCCAGTCGAGGTGCAGCGCGACCGACTCGGTGAAGATCTTCTCCAGGGCGACGTCGATGGCCGACCGGACGTCGCCGCGGACCATGAGTATCGCGACGTGCATCCTCGGGTTTTCGGTGGGATCGACACCGAGTGCCTCGGCGTAGCGCATCAGCACGTCGAGGCGCCGATTGAGTTCGTCCGGGGGCAGGCTGAGAGCCCAGGTCTCCAGCGCGAGACCCTGCACGTTGCGATACTTCTGCGGGACCCGTGCAGCGTCGACGTCGAAGATGCCGGGATGGCGGCTGTCGATCCAGGCGATTTCGTCGTCGATCCGCCCCCTGCGGGCCGCAGAGCGCAACAGGTGCCGGACAGCGCCGCCGAAGGCGAAGCGCCGGTCTTCGATGTCGTCTTCCACGGCCCGGCGCGC
>JAKSCZ010000130.1 GCA_022360335.1 Pseudomonadota bacterium | reverse complement strand
GAAGACGTTTCTGCCGTGTTCCTCGGCCAACACGCGGAGCATACGATCCAGGGCGCGGCAGGCTGCCCGGCGAGAGGTGTTGGAAAGCTCTGCGGCGGCCGCCACGAGTCGCTCGAACGGGTCGGCCGCGAGCAGCGCGTGCGAGGCTTCGGTCGGTTCAAACGATACGCTGCGGCGGTCTCGCTCTGAGCGTGTCCGGGTGAGGTAGCCGTTTTTTACCAGGCCCTTAACGGTCTGGGAGGCCGTACCGCGCGTGGTGGCGTGGTACTCGGCGAATGCCGAGACCGTGCGCGAGAAGCGATTGGCACGCGCGAAATACCGCAGCGCCGTCCATTGCGCCGGCGTCAGGCCTTCGGTGAAACCGTCCCCATAGGCGATTCGACTCAACTGAGCGACAAGCTCAGCGACCGCTCGCTCACTCGTTTCGGACTGATCCGGCACGGACAAATGGTAGCGTTTCCAAACTATCTTGACAAGGCGCAACAAGCCAAGTAGTTTGGTTTCGCTACTACTTTTATTGCATAGATGACGACCGAAACCGAGATTCGTGAGGCGCGGCTGCCGGGCGATCTGTTCCGAGGCATGGGCGTTCTGTACCTGCGCTGCCGGCCCGGCGCTTCGCGTGAATCGCTGGCGGGGGCGCTGCGCGCCGACCTTGCGAACCGGGGTGTGCACTACCACGTACGCAGCCTCAAGCGCCAGCTTAGCGGAAGCGTATCGACGGTCCCCCCGAGCGTCGAGGAGACGATGCGCGATCTGTTGCTGCGCGATACCGAGCTGAAATCGCCTGCGGATATCGAGTTCGCGCTCTGGACCGCGGGCCTGGCCGTGAGCCCGGACCGGCGTCGCGCGGCTTACGTCGCGACGGCGCGTATATTGCCGCTGGCGCGGCTTTGGCTCACGCTGAACCCGGCACGCTCGAGGCGATCGCTCGCCGTTGTGCTGTCGCGGCGGCTCGCACATCGCGGTATCGGGCTCAAAGTCGGTCCGCTGCAGGTCGTCCTCGGGGGACGGCAACCCGGCGCGCGGCGTGAAATCGTCGATGAGCTGCTGTCGTTGCTGGCAACTCACGGAATCGCATCGGAATCCGATGCGCTGAAGCGTTGCCGACACTACGCTGGCGACATCGCGGGACGCGCTGCGGATCGGGCGCTCGAGCCGGTCGCGCGTCTGAAAACACTGGCCCTCGCGTGGCAGGTACATACACGGAACCCCTCGTTGCGGCAATTGGCGCTGCTGCTCAGGAATCGACTGAAGGCGCACGGCCTCGATCTGGGCGTGGCCAGAATCCAGGTTGGCCTCGCGGGCCGGGCCAAAACCGTTCGAGCGGCGCTGGTGGGAGAGATGGAAATCCTGCTTGGCGAAGTGCTGCCGGAGGATCAGGATCCGTCGGTCGCCGTGGCGCAGGCGATTTCCGACCGTACCCGGCTCGATGATTTGCGATGGGTCGATGCGCCGCGCATTGCGATGCTCGCGCGACGGTGGTTGGCCATGCACCCCGATTCGTCCATGCGACAGCTTGCGATCCGCGTCGCCGATACGGTGCAAGCCCTGGGCTATGCGATATCGTCAAACACCGTGCAGCCAATTCTGGGCGGGCACAAGAAAAAGGCGCGGGGCTATGTTTACCGGGCGTTGCGCCGGCAGTTTCCCGACTACCGTGAAAGTCTGCCGGCGATGCGAACTCGGCCGTCTGATCGGCATGAACCGGCAGTGCCGGCAGTGATTTCGAGAGGCGTCGAGCCTCCGGCACGGCGTGCGCGATCGACGGGAGCGGACTGGAACGCGCCATGACCCGCATTACCTCGCCGTCAGGGCATCGACACTCCGCCGCAGGGAGAGACGCCTTGCCCGGCATCCGGCACATCGTCGCGGTCGGCAGCGCCAAGGGCGGCGTCGGCAAGTCCACGGTGGCAGTCAACCTGGCCCTCACCTTGAAACAGCACGGTCTCCGGGTGGGGCTGGTCGACGCCGACGTGCTCGGGCCGAGCATTCCGGGCATGCTCGGCCTGCCCACCGGCGACGCGTCGCCGCGAACGCAGGGTGGCAGGATCGTCCCCGCCGAGCGACACGGCGTAGAGGTCATGTCGATGGGCCTGTTAACGGGCGATGACGCGCCCGCCGTGCTGCGCGGACCCATGGTCAGCAAGTACCTGCGCATGTTCATTGGTTCCGTGGCGTGGTCACCGCTCGACTATCTGCTGCTCGATCTGCCGCCCGGAACCGGCGACACGCAGTTGACGCTCACCCAGAGCGTGCCCTTGTCCGGTGCCCTCATCGTGACGACGCCACAGGACGTCAGCCTGAAGATCACCCGCCGTGGCGTGCGCATGTTCGAGAAGGTCCGTGTGCCGATCCTCGGCATCGTCGAGAACATGAGCACCTTCAGTTGCCCGCACTGCGGCGAGACGACGGACATCTTTCGGCACGGCGGCGGCGAGCGCCTCAGCGAGCAGCTCGGGGTGCCTTTTCTGGGCGCCATCCCTCTCGATGCCGATATCGTCACCGCCGGGGACGAAGGTTGTCCGATCACCGCCAACCGTTCCGACTCGCCGATAGGCCTTGCCTACGCTCGGATCGGCAAAGCTCTGGCGGCCGAACTCCGCGATCGGGAACAAGCCGTGCTGCGTCCCTTCCAATGGACGTGGGACAGCAACGACGGCGCGCCGGCCTGGATCGACGACGCGGTCGAGCCCACGTCGTCGGCGATACAAGCGGTAGGACTCAAGCGCCGGGACGCCCGCACGCTGTCGGTGTTGTGGCGGGATGGTCGGCAGGACGATATCGACGTTCGGGATCTTCGACTGGCTTGCCGCTGTGCGCTGTGTGTCGAGGAAATGAGCGGCCGGCCGTTGCTCGATCCGGACACGGTGCCCGACGATGTCGCCCCGCGAACGATCACGAGCGTCGGCAACTACGCCATCGCGATCGGCTGGAGCGATGGGCACAACAGCGGCATCCACTCGTTCACGGCCCTTCGAGAGCTGGGTAGCCGTGCTTCTGCGACGGGAAGTTAGAAATCGTCCGACCGGCCAGGCAGGGGGTCCGGCCGGTCGGACGCGTTCTGCCTGCCGAGGGTCGTGAACCGGCCCAAAGCTCCGGGGAGAGGGCGTTTCGGGGGCGCGCCTCGGCCTGCGAGAACCAGTGAAATAATAGCGATACCAAACTATCTTGACAAGTCGCCACCAGACAAGTAGTTTGGTATCGCTATTATATTCCCGTTCATTCGGGTCAGTCCCGGAGTGCCCCGCCCGGAGAAATCACGTTGGTCGACGAACAGACCCTGGCAACGATCGAGTCCATCGTGACCTCGGATCCGGTGGTCCTGTTCATGAAGGGCACGCGCTCTCGACCTCAATGCGGCTTCTCGGCTCAGACCGTTGAAATACTCGATATGTTGCTGATCGATTACGCGAGCGTCGACGTTTTGGCGGATACGTCTCTAAGGGAAGGGATCAAAGAGTACGGAGGATG
>JAKSCZ010000527.1 GCA_022360335.1 Pseudomonadota bacterium | reverse complement strand
TCGCTCGTAAAAGATAACGCGGGATTGCGAAGAGATTCTGAAACGTACCGTGAACAGATAAGAACAGCCGAGCATGACCGATGGATTTGAATCGGCGCGTTCTTCGCTCTCGTTGCCGAGTGGGCTCGCTTGAAAGCTCGGCACGACTATTCGCGTACTGGCTCGTGGGTACTGACAAGTTAATCGACGAGTCCAGGAAAATCCCAAGATTAGGCTCGCACTACGCCGCAGCGGCGGCTTTCCAGCTAGCGAATGATCTGGCGCGAAACGTCTGATAGGTGTGCGCAGTAACCAAATGACGGCCCGGGTTAAACAAATTGTAAATCGCAGCGTGAACGCTCAAGAAACGCTGAGCCTGCTGCGAGGACTTGAAGCGACGCATACTGCGCTCTCTCACACGCGTGGGTTGATGGGACAGTTCGGCACGATTGTTGGCATATTGCGATGTGTCGTGAGTCGTACCGGGAATCACCTCTCGATGCGCAACGCCATAGCTTCGCAACCTGTTCGTCACTATCTTCCTGGGCTCATCACGATTTGTCTTCAATAACCGTTTGAAGAAGCGCTTAGCCGCTTTTCCATCGCGTCGACGCTGGACAAAGACATCGATAATTTCTCCGTCCTGATCGATCGCGCGCCACAAATAGTGCTGTACGCCATTAATCTTCACGAATAGTTCATCGATATAGAAGGTATCACCGTACCCGGCGTGACGGCGTTTCAATCGTCGAGCATACTGAGGACCAAACTTGTTACACCATAGGCGGATGGCTTCATAGCTGACGACAATACCTCGTTCAGCCAGCAAGTCTTCGATATCTCGATGACTCAGATTGAATCGATAGTAGAGCCACACGGCGTGTTGAATGATCGAGGGCGGGAATCGATACCGTTTGTATAGGCTGGTTGATCTTGTCATCCGGCGATTGTTGCTCGGAACCACTTAACTTGTCAGTACCATTGATCGAGGACATCGAGACGGGCTGTATCGATACCGTCGTGGTTGACAAGGTCGATCGGCTAACCCGTTCACTGAGCGACTTCGCG
>JAKSCZ010000393.1 GCA_022360335.1 Pseudomonadota bacterium | reverse complement strand
GGTAACACTCAGGCCGTGCTCGACGGCGGCCTCGACGCCTTCATCGAAGCCAGCCTCAAGCAGGGGCTGTCGGAGCGGCTGCAGCCGCGAATCGGGCCTGAAGGCCCTCCTACGAGATGATTGATCGTAGGAGCGGCTTCAGCCGCGAAGAAATCGGCAATGTGGGAGCGAGCTTGCTCGCGATTGAAATGACAGACGAACAAGACAGGCCGGACGAGAACAAACTCATCGCCGAACGGCGGGCGAAGCTCGATGCGCTCAGGGTGCAGGGCAACGCATTCCCGAACGATTTCCGGCGCAACGCAATCGCCGAGGAACTGCACCGGACGTTTCATGGGCACGACAAGGACGCGCTCGAAGACGAGAAGACCGAGGTGTCGGTCTCCGGACGCATGATGGCCAAACGCGTCATGGGCAAGGCCAGCTTCATCAAGTTGCAGGACCGCTCGGGGCAGATCCAGGTGCGCCTCGAACGCGACCGACTGCCCGAGGGGGTCTACCAGGCGTTTAAGAAATGGGACGTCGGCGACATCCTGGGCGCCAAGGGCGTTCTGTTCCGTACCAACACGGGCGAACTGACCGTCATGGCCGACGAGGCACGGCTCCTGACCAAGTCGCTGCGGCCCTTACCCGAGAAGTGGGCCGGTCTGTCGGACCGGGAGACGCGTTACCGCCGGCGTTACGTCGATCTCATCATCAACGAGAAGAGCCGCGAGACGTTCCGCAGGCGCTCGGCGATCGTCACGTACATGCGGGGCTTTCTCGAGTCGCTCGACTTTCTCGAGGTCGAGACGCCGATGATGCAGGTAACGCCGGGCGGCGCCATCGCACGGCCGTTCACGACGCATCACAACGCGCTCGACATGACGCTCTACCTGCGGATTGCGCCCGAACTCAATCTCAAGCGGCTCATCGTCGGCGGCTTCGACCGCGTGTACGAGATCAATCGCAACTTCCGCAACGAGGGAGTGTCCACGCAGCACAATCCCGAATTCACGATGCTCGAGGCCTATCGCGCCTATGCCGACTACAACGACTGGATGGACACGACCGAGGCGATGCTGCACGGTTTGGCCGAGGCCGTGAACGGTACGACGGTCGTCGAATACCAGGGCGAGACCTACGATTTCGGCAGGAAGTTCGAGCGCATGACGATCGAGGAATGTATTGCGAGGTACAACCCGGATTTCGACATGCGACGAGTGCGCGATCGCGACTACCTGGCCGGATACGCGGAACGGGCCGGCCTCGAGGTCAGGGACCACTACGGCGCGGGCAAGCTGCAGGCGGAGGTTTTCGAGGCGACGGGCGAGGCCGAGCTGCGCCGGCCGACGTTCATCACGCAGTATCCGGCGGAGGTTTCGCCGCTCGCGCGCAAGAACGACGAGGATCCGTTCGTCACGGACCGTTTCGAGCTCTTCATTGCAGGACGCGAGATCGCCAACGGCTTTTCGGAACTCAACGATTCCGAAGACCAGGCCGATCGTTTCCGCGCGCAGGTCGAAGCGGCGCGAGCCGGGGACGACGAGGCGATGTCATTCGACCACGACTACATCCGGGCACTCGAGTACGGCATGCCGCCGGCGGCGGGTATCGGCATCGGTGTCGATCGGCTGGTCATGCTGCTGACGGATTCGGCGTCGATCCGGGACGTGTTGCTGTTTCCGCATCTGCGGCCGGAGGTGTTCGACTGACGGCCCGGTAGGAGGGCCTTCAGGCCCGATTGTGGGGCGGCCTTCAGCCCCGGTTGTGGGGTGGCCTTCAGGCCCGGTTGTGGGGTGGCCCTCAGCCCCGATTGTAGGAGGGCCTTCAGGCCCGATTCGCGGCTGAAGTTCGCGGCTGAAGCCGCTCCTACGTCAGACCCGCCAGATACGGCAACGGCAGCCGCGCCAGCGGCGCCTCGCCCGCGACGAGGTCCTTTTCCGCTACGTCGAGCGGGACGACGGCCAGCAGTTCGTTGCCGGCGACGTTGAGCACTTCCCCGACGTCGCGGCCGTCGAGGCTCACCTTGTCGCCCGTATCGAGCGGCGCCTCGCTCGCAAAATGCAGCGTGCGCCGCTTGGTCGCCCCCTTGTAGTATGTGCGCGCAACGATTTCCTGGCCCGTGTAACAGCCTTTGTCGAGGCTGATCGCGCCGAGCAGGTCGAGGTTAAGCATGTGCGGC
>JAKSCZ010000086.1 GCA_022360335.1 Pseudomonadota bacterium | reverse complement strand
GTCACTTCGAGCGCGCGTTTTTCATCTATACCAACGAGCTTGCGACGATCGGCGACAAATATGCGCAGTACATGGCCGGCTACATGTGCCTGCACGGGCAGGGCATGAAGGAGGATCCGGTCGAGGCATCGGCCTGGTATCGCCTCGCGGCCGAGCGCGGAGCACCGGAATTCGTCCACGTTCGGGACCGCCTTCTCGAATCGATGAGCGAAGAGGACCGCATCCGGTCCGACGAGCGCTTCATCGGGTTACGCTTCGAGTACGGGGACGTCGCGCTGGCACTCGAGCACCTGCGGGACGAGCGTCGCCGGATCGCCGGCAACGTAACCGGTTCGCTCCTGGGCGAGAGTGTCGGACCCGTCAGCATCCTGGATCCCGATACCGGAACGACGGTCATGAGGGAGCAATACGTCAAGCGCATACACGACCGCATGCAGGTACGCCTGGATTTCATCACCCGGCGCATGGGTATCGAACGCGTCGACGCGGACATGACGAACAGGGAGTTCGACGCATTTGCAGACGAAGTCGACGCGTACCTGCGAACTACGGACGACCGCCGACCCGCAACCCGGCGCTGAGAATCTCGGGAAACTCGGCAACGACCTGTTCTGCGACCGCCGTATCGCCGTGGAACCATTTCGGGATCCAGTTCAATGCGCCCATGATGGCGTTGCCGGTCATGCGCACGTTGCAGGGCGCGATGCTGCCGTCTGCGATGCCCCGTTCCAGTACGTCCTCGAAGCGTGCGCCGTGACGGCGCGAGATGTCGAGGATCTCTTCGCGGTGCAGCGGCTCCAGCGACGGGATTTCCGACAGGATTGCGATCGGTCCGCGCTCGCCGGTCATCACCTCGACGTGGTAACGCAGGTAGCGCCGTACGACGTCCAGTCCGTTCTCGCCTTCGGCGATCGCACGGTCGAGCGTCTCGCGGCCGACGTCCCCGGCGCGCAGGTAACAGAGATAGACGAGTTCTTCCTTGTTTCTGACGTAGTAATAGAGCGCGGCGTCGGTCAGGCCGAGGATGCGCGCCACGTCTTTGAGCGAGGTACCGCTGAAACCCTTCTCGTTGAAGCACTTCGCCGCCGCGCGCAGCATGCGGTCCTTCTGGCTTTGCCAGCGCGTTGCCGAGGCTTTCCGGGCCAAATGCCACATCCGGTCGCTTGAGTCCGGGCCCATTCTGCATTATTTTAATCCAGATTAAAATCTGTTCCCGGGTCGACCTATGAGTACGGCAGCCAAGGCTCTCTCGCGCACGGCAAGCGGGCGCGACGAGACACCGTTACGCTTCGTGACCGCCGCGTCCCTCTTCGACGGTCACGACGCGGCCATTAACATAATGCGGCGGCTGATCCAGGCACAGGGGGGCGAGGTCGTGCACCTCGGACACAACCGCAGCGTCGACGACATCGTTCGCGCCGCGATCCAGGAAGACGCCGACGGCATTGCCGTGAGTTCCTACCAGGGCGGCCACAACGAGTTCTTCCGTTACATGGTAGACCGCCTGAACGAGTCGGGCGCGGGCCACATCCGCGTGTTCGGCGGCGGCGGCGGCACGATCACGCCGGAGGAGATCGAAGCGCTCATGGACTACGGTGTGGAGCGCATCTACCACCCGCACGACGGCATGGAGATGGGGCTGACGGCGATGATCGACGATCTCGTGGCGCGCACGCGATCGGCGCGGCGCCCGACCGTCGTGCCGCAGGATTCGGCGTCGTCCGTCGACGTTGCCGCGATGATCTCGGCGATCGAGGAAGGCGTCTTCGACGACGGCGAAATCGCAGCGCTGCGCAAGGCGTGGCAGGTCCGGGCGGGCCATGTGCCGGTCGTCGGCATCACGGGTACGGGCGGCGCCGGCAAGTCGTCCCTGACCGATGAACTGATCCGCCGTTTCCGGCAATATTCGGGCGAGCCGCGCATCGCCGTGATCGCCATCGATCCGACCAAGCGCAAGACCGGCGGCGCGCTGCTCGGCGACCGCATCCGCATGAACGCCATTGACGGGCCCAACATCTTCTTCCGCTCGCTCTCGACCCGCGGTGCCGTCGGTGAAGTGCCCGAGGGCTTGAGTGACATCGTCGCGGCCTGCAAAGCGGCCGAGTTCGATCTGGTGATCGTCGAGACGCCCGGGATCGGGCAGGGCGACGCCGGCATCGTGCCCTATTCCGATGTCTCGCTCTACGTGATGACGCCCGAGTTCGGTGCCGCCAGCCAGCTTGAGAAGATCGAT
>JAKSCZ010000485.1 GCA_022360335.1 Pseudomonadota bacterium | reverse complement strand
CTTCGAAACGGATCGCGGATCCCGACACGAGGCGTTTCGATGCCGCGACGCAGGCGTCGCTGACCTCGAACCGCGTCGCGAAGTTGTCGCTGCCGTCGAGCACGACGTCGGCGCTCGCGACCGCAAGGGCCAGGGCGTCGCCGGCCAGCCGCTCCGGTACCGGACACACTTCGATATCGGGATTGATCCTGCACAGCCGTTCCGCGGCGACGTCCGCCTTGCGCTCGCCGATATCGCCTTGCGCGTACAGCACCTGGCGACCGAGATTGGTCTCGTCGACGGTGTCGAAGTCGCAAACGACGAGATTGCCGACGCCGCTCGATGCCAGATAGGCCGCGGCGGCGCAGCCGATTCCTCCGACCCCGATCAGGAGGGCGCTGCCTCGACGGATCCGTTCCTGCCCGTCCGCACCGACCTGCGGCAATGCCAGGTGACGTGCGTCGCGGCCGGGCGTCATTCGTCGATCGTGACCCCGATGATCCGGACGGCCTCGACGGGCACGTCCTGGTGTCCGCCCCGATTTCCGGTCGGCACGGCCGCGATCGCATCGACGACGTCCATGCCGTCCGAGACCTGCCCGAACACGGCATAGCCGAAATCGCGGGTACCGTGATCCAGGAAGTCGTTGTCGCGCAGATTGATGAAGAACTGTGAGGTCGCGCTGTCGACGACCGTCGTGCGCGCCATGGCGAGCGTGCCGCGGGCGTTGCTGACGCCGTTGTCGGCCTCGTTCCTGATCGGCTCGCGCGTGGGCTTTTGCGTCATGCTCGCATCCATACCGCCGCCCTGGATCATGAAGTTCGGGATGACGCGATGAAATACCGTGTCGTCGAAGTGCCCGTCCTTCGCGTACTGCCGGAAATTCTCGCAGGAAATCGGAGCTTTCTCGTCGAGCAGTTCGACGCGGATGTCGCCGTGGTTGGTCCTGATCGTGATCATTGGGTCTCGCCGGTGAAAAAAGATGCGCCTATTTACCACTCCGGCGCGCGGCTGTCACGCGCGGCAGGCCGGCGAGGTCATTATGGCACCGTACGTCCGTCCAGCCGCGGCTTTCGAGCAGGCTCCGGACCTCGTCCGCCTGGTCGAAGCCGTGTTCGATCGCGAGCAAGCCGCCGGCGACGAGAACGTCGGGGCAGTCGGCGGCGATGACGCGGATCGCGTCCAGTCCGTCGTCTCCCGCCGCGAGTGCGGACTGCGGCTCGTGCTCGAGGGCGGCGAGCGCCTCGTCGTCGTTGCGCACGTAGGGCGGGTTCGACACGACGAGGTCGAAGGTCCTGCCCCGGACCGGAGCGGTCCAGCTGCCGCATTCGAAGATCACGTTGCCGGAGGCGTGCGCCCGGGCGTTCTCGCGCGCGACGGCCAGCGCGTCCTCGCTGATGTCGACGCCGGTGATTTCGCACAGGGGCCGTTCGCAGGCAATCGACACGGCGATCGCGCCGCTGCCCGTGCCGAGATCCAGCACCTGCCACGTCGCATCGCGCGGAATCTCCGAGAGCGCGAGGTCGACCAGCATCTCGGTCTCCGGCCGGGGCACGAGCGTCGCGGGGCTGACGGCGAACTCGTGAGACCAGAATTCCCGGATGCCGGTGATGTAGGCCATCGGGACGCCGTCCTCGCGCCGCTTCAGAACCTCCTCGAAGCGCGAGCGCGTCGCGTCGTCGAGTTCGTCTTCGGGATGCGCGAGCAGGTAGCTGCGCGGCATGTCGATGCTCCGGCCGAGCAGAATCTCCGCGTCCAGCCGGGGCGACTCGCTGACGGCCGACAGCCGCTCGGTCGCGTGCGCGATGGCGACATCAATCCGCACGTTGGAGTACACTCGCCGAGCGATTTCTTTTGAAACTGCTTTCGTCCATGCACGTGTATTCAAACATCCTCGAGATGGTCGGCCAAACGCCGATGCTCGAGATCCGACATATCGATACCGGCCCGTGCCGCTTGTTCATGAAACTCGAGCTCATGAATCCCGGCGGTTCGATCAAGGATCGCATCGGTGTCTCCATGATCGAGGAGGCCGAAAAGCGCGGCGACATCGAGGCGGGCGACACGATCGTCGAGGCGACGGCCGGCAACACCGGGCTCGGGCTGGCGCTCGTCGCGGCGCAGAAGGGCTATCGTCTGGTCAGCGTGCTCCCGGACAAGATGAGCCAGGAGAAGATCTTCAACCTGCGCGCGATGGGAGCCGAAGTAATCCTGACGCGCTCGGACGTCGGCCGCGGGCACCCCGAGTACTACCAGGACCTCGGCAGGCGCGTGGCCGAAGAGCGCGGCGCGTTCTTCATCAACCAGTTCGGCAATCCCGACAATCCGCTGGCGCACGAAGCCGGAACCGCGCCCGAGATACTCGAGCAGATGGGTGGCGACCTTGACGCGGTCGTGCTGGGCGTCGGCTCGAGCGGCACGGTGACGGGCATCGGCAGGTATCTGGAGGAACACGCGCCCGGCGTCGAGATGGTGCTGGCCGATCCGGTGGGATCGATCCTGGCCGACTACGTCAACAAGGGCGAGATCGGCGAAGGCGGAAGCTGGCTCGTCGAGGGTATCGGCGAGGACTTCGTCCCCGACATCGCCAACCTCGACAAGGTCGTCAGGGCCTATGCGATCACCGATACCGAATCGTTCAAAGCCGCGCGGGAGCTGCTGCGCAAGGAAGGGCTTCTGGCCGGCTCGTCCACGGGTACGCTGCTGGCCGCCGCGCTCGAGTACTGCCGCGAGCAAACCGAAGCGAAGCGGGTCGTGACGTTTGCCTGCGATACCGGCAACAAGTACCTGTCGAAGCTCTACAACGACTTCTGGCTCGAGGACCAGGGATTCGTCAGGCGGGAACGGTGCGGCGATCTGCGGGACCTGATCGGGCGCCCGCACGGCGAACGCGCAACGATCACGGTCGGGCCGACCGACGTGCTGACGACGGCGCACAATCGCCTGCGCAACGCCGGCTTCTCGCAATTGCCGGTGATGGACGAAGGCAAACTGATCGGCGTGGTCACCGAAGATGCGATCATCCATTTCGTCTACGGGCGCCCGGACCTGATGACCGCAGCGGTCAAAGACGCCATGGAGTCGGCGTTCATCAAGCTCGACAAGTCGGAAAGCGTCAACAATCTCGTCGCGATGCTGCGCGTGCAGCCGTATGCCGCGATCATGGACGGCGACGAGTTCCTGGGACTGATCACGCGGTCCGACGTACTCAACTATCTGCGCCGTCAGATGTAGGATTGGGATCTGTGCACGCTACGGTGTCGAGTCCATGACCGATCGAAAGAAGCAGTTCGCGACGCGCGCGATCCACGGCGGGCAGGCGCCCGACCCGTCGACGGGCGCGATCATGCCGCCCATCTATGCGACGTCGACCTACGTGCAGGAGAGTCCGGGCGTACACCGGGGCTTCGAGTATTCGCGTACCCGGAATCCGACCCGGCTTGCCTACGAACGCTGCGTCGCCGATCTGGAATCCGGCGCGCACGGATTTGCGTTCGCGTCGGGGATGGCCGCGACGGCAACGGTTCTCGAACTCGTCGACAGCGGCAGCCACGTCGTCGTCATGGACGATCTCTACGGCGGTACGCGCCGGCTGTTTTCCGAGGTGCGCGAACGCAGCGCGGGGCTGGACTTCAGCTATGTCGATCTCAGCGATACAACGGCAGCCGAAGCCGCGATCCGCGACGACACGGCGATGGTCTGGATCGAGACGCCGACGAACCCCCTGCTCAAGCGCGTCGATCTCGAGGCCGTCATCGCGATCGCAGAGCGGAGGAGGGCGCTCGTCGTCGTCGACAACACGTTCGCGACACCCCGCCTGCAGCGACCGCTCGAACTCGGTTGCGACGTCGTCGTGCACTCGGCGACGAAATTCATCAACGGCCATTCGGACATGGTGGGGGGCATCGTCGTCGTCGATGACGATGCACTGGCTAAGCGCATGGGGCATCTGCAGAATTCGATCGGCGCCGTCGCCGGGCCGTTCGACAGTTTCCTGGCACTGCGCGGCGTCAAAACGCTCGACGTGCGCATGGACAGGCACTGCGCGAGTGCCATGCGCGTAGCCGAGTGGCTGGAAGCTCACGACAAGGTCGATCGCGTTCTGTATCCGGGCCTGTCCTCGCATCCGCAACACGAACTCGCGAGGAAACAGATGCCGGGATTCGGCGGCATCGTGACGTTCTTCGTCAAAGGCGGACTCGGCGACGCACGGCGCTTCCTCGAGCGCTGCGAGGTCTTCGCGCTCGCCGAGAGTCTCGGCGGCGTCGAGAGTCTCGTCGAT
>JAKSCZ010000116.1 GCA_022360335.1 Pseudomonadota bacterium | reverse complement strand
CGGGGTATCGGCGCCGCTCAGCGACACGGCGGGCGTCCCGATCTGTACCCAGGCGTAGCTCAGCGAATCGCCGTCGGGATCGCCCGACCCGGTACCGTCCAGCTCGACGGTCGCGTTCTCGACGACGTCCTGGTCGGCGCCGGCGTTCGCCGTCGGCGCCCGATTGGTCGGTGGTTGGGCGCCGCCGTCGTCGCCGCCACCGCCGCCGCAGGCAGCGACCGCAATCAGTGACAGGACGGGAACGCCCGATCTGAAAAGTGAATTCAGCGCCATCGAGATATGCCGTTCGCGAAAATCAGTCGAGATAATATCGTCTGGAACTGCACAGTAACAGAACCGCAGATGTGCGAAATTGGCGACAGAATCAACATGTTATATCTCATCACACAGTGCGACCCAGGTCCGTCTCTGCCTTGTCGAGTATTGATAAACTACGGCATGTCGACGGGCGAATGGTTCACATCGGTCGGAGCCGGTTCCGGAGGTCGCCAGGAAACGTAATGAAAAACAAACAGATACTGATTACCGGACCGCCTGAGCCGTCATGATAATTCGTCGTCCCCGCTCACTGAACGGCTTGATTCTGGTCGGCTTCGGGTTCGTCGCCCTGCCGCTCCTGCTGGCCGTCGTCTGGGCGCTCGTCAACCTCGACGGCGTCGCGGAACAAAGTGAGTGGCTCGTCATGACCGGCGTCTCCGCCACCGAGAACAATCGCCTGCTCGACGAGCAGCTGAGTTCGCTGGAGCGCGCCGCGCGCCAGTACCAGGTACTCCGCAGCCCGGACAGCGTGCAGCTCATGCGCGACGACCTGGCGTCGATACAGGTTCAGCTGCGTGTCATGGCGCCGCTCGTCGAGGCAGCCGGCGCCGCAGAGCTGGCCGGCTCGATCGGCCGGGATGCGCGCTCGATCGTAACGGCGCTGTCGAACCCCGAAGTGGACGACGAGGAGACGGCCACGGCCATCGAGCGCTTTGCCCCCCTGCGGCAGCGCGTCGGCCGGTTGACGCGCATCCTGTCGGACTATGTCGACACCGAGCTGTCCGCCCTGCAACAGACGGCGCGGGACGCGCAGACGGTATCGGCATGGCAGGTAGCGGCTCTCGTCCCCGGCACGCTGATCCTGGTCCTGATATTCACATTCCTCGTATCGCGCCCGATATCGCAGATCGACAAGGCGATCCACCAGCTCGGAAGAAGCGGTTTCTCCAGGCCGATCAGGGTCAGGGGACCGACGGATCTCGAGCGTCTGGGCCGACAGCTCGACTGGCTGCGCGTCAGGTTGCTCGAACTCGCGCAGGAAAAGAACAAGTTCCTCCGGCACATGTCGCACGAACTCAAGACGCCGCTCGCCAATATCCGCGAAGGCACCGAGTTGCTGCTCGACGGATCGGTCGGCGAACTCGAAGGGCCGCAGCGGGAAGTGACCGACATCCTGCGTGTCAACGGACTCAAGCTGCAGCAACTCATCGAGAACCTGCTCAGTTTCAGCGCATGGCAGACCAAAAGCGAAGTACTCACGCTCAGCGATTTCGCTTTACGTGCGCAGGTCATTTCCGTCGCAAAAGCGCAGCGCCTGGCGCTCAAAGCCGCGCATATTCAACTTAAGCTCGAAGTCGATGACATTATTGTGAACGCGGATCAGGACAAAATCCGCACAGTCATCGATAATCTGTTGTCGAATGCGATCAAATTCACCCCGAGAGGGGGACTTGTCACGATCCGTGCCAGCCGGCTTCCGAAGAGTTTCATTCTGGAATTCGGCGATACGGGGCCCGGCATCCCCGAAGGGGAGAGTCCGCGCATCTTCGACGCGTTTTTCCAGGGCGCTCGCGAACAGGGAGGCCAGGTGGGCGGCACCGGCATCGGATTGTCGGTCGTGCTGGAGTGCATACAGGCGCACGACGGCTCGGTGGAACTGATCGACTCGGGCGAGTTTCCGGGCGCGCATTTCAGGATTCACATTCCGCAGAAGCGGGATGTGCGACAGCGGAAGTTGGTAGCCAATGCTTGAAGGGACAGTGACAAGACGGACGATCGAAATCGCAATCCTTGCGCTCGCGACGACAGGGCTGTCCGGCTGCGGCACGGTCAGCAAGGCGTCCGACTGGTTCAAGGGCCGTGGTACT
>JAKSCZ010000034.1 GCA_022360335.1 Pseudomonadota bacterium | reverse complement strand
GACGAGACTGTTGAAGCGCAGTGCACGACTCAGCCGGTCGGCGCCGCCGCGCACGTCGACACGGTAGGTCACTCGATCGCCGGCGACTTCGGTGACTGCCAGGTCCTCGATCGACGCGACGCCTTCGAGCATCCTCTGGACGCGGCCGTAGGCTTCGACGGTCACGACCCCGGAAACGTTCAGCGCCACCGTCTCGACCGGGGTGTCGCCCCCGATTGCGAATTCCGCGGCCAGCTGGTCCGCGATGCGTCCGACAACGGCCTCCGGCGTCCCGGTCATCGACGACCCGGCGCCGGCGAAGTAGTAGGTCCAGCGACTTTGCCGGCTCGTGGCGGGCCGGATCCGACCGATCAGCACCGAATCCACGTCGTAACGCTCCGACGCCACCAGAATCCGGTCGTCGAAACCGCCCCAGACGTCGGTAAACGGCACGTTTTGCAGGTCCGCCGTGTCGAGCAGGGGAAACGCGATCGGCAATCCGCGCCTTGCGGCGACCTCGAGCAGCCGCTCGCGCAACAGGCGATTGCGGTCGATCGATCTCGACTCGTCCCACGCGCGTTCCGGGTCGTCGGCGCCGACGATCTCACGCTCGCCCTGCCCCCAGTCGACGGCGAGCCAGACCAGCGTCAGGGGCCGCTCGGCACCCCAGAACGTCAAGCCGGCATCGCGCAGGACCTGCTCGATCGCCTGCCCGTCGAACGACACCCACAGCGTATCGTTCGCGCCGGGCCGGAATTGCATGACGTAGGCGGAAGGATTCGGAAACAGCTCGTCGAATGCGCCGGGCTCGTCGGCCAGCCCGCGCCCGGAGACGCGCAGGAGAACCTCGCCCAGCGCCGCCCGGTGCGCCGTGCCGCGCGGATCGTCGGCGTTTCGGTCATACGGCACCTCCGCCGTATAGAGCGTGGGCACTTCGACGGCCCCCGCCGTCGTGACCAGCACGGGTAAGGTGAGTGTCAACAAAACTGCCTGCCGGAACCGGCCGGCCACCGGGAACTTACGCAGATTCACCAGGGTGGTTTCCCCTCCAGGCCCAAGCCTCTATTATATCGCCCACGCAGAGTATGCCACTCCGTAATGAGCAGAACTCAACTAACTTACCGGGCGGCCGGCGTCGACATCGACGCGGGCAACGAACTCGTCGAGCGCATCAAGCCGCTGGTGAAACGCACGCTCCGCCCCGAGGTCCTGGCCGGCATCGGCGGCTTCGGCGGACTGTTCGAATTGCCGCAGGGGCGCTACCGGGAGCCGGTACTCGTCTCCGGCACGGACGGCGTCGGCACCAAACTGATCCTGGCGCAGCGCCTCGACAAGCACGACACGATCGGTATCGATCTCGTCGCCATGTGCGTCAACGACGTGCTCGCTCAGGGTGCGGAACCGCTGTTCTTCCTCGACTACTTCGCCTGCGGCAAACTCGACGCTGAAGTCGCCGGCAGCGTCATCGCCGGCATCGCCGACGGCTGTCTGCAGGCCGGCGCCGCACTGATCGGCGGCGAGACGGCGGAAATGCCGGACGTGTATGCGCCCGGCGAATACGACCTCGCCGGGTTCACGGTCGGCGTCGTCGAAAAGAGCGCAATGATCGACGGCAGCGCGATTACCGAAGGCGACGTCATCGTCGGCCTCGCATCGAGCGGACCGCATTCGAACGGTTATTCGCTGATCCGCCGGGTTCTCGAACGCGCACCCGGCGCCGATATCGACGGAGCGCCCGCCGCGGAGCGCCTGCTCACGCCGACGAAGATCTACGTCAAGCCGATTCTCGCCCTCCTGAACGGCATGACGGTGAACGGACTCGCCCACATCACGGGCGGCGGCATTACCGAGAACGTCCCTCGCGTTTTACCGCAGGGGCTCGACGCCGAAATCGATACCTCGACCTGGAACCGGGGCGCCGTGTTCGATTTCCTGCAGGCGTACGGCAACATCGAGACGGCGGAAATGCGCAGGACGTTCAACTGCGGGATCGGTATGATCGCCGTCGTCGGCCCCGACGACGCCGGACGGGCGATCGAGTTGCTCGAAGCCGGCGGCGAGTCGGCATGGCGCATAGGCCGGATCGTCAAAGGCGACGGGCAAGTACAGTACGTCTGATGGGCTGTCGGACCGCGATCCTGATCTCGGGATCAGGTACCAACCTCCAGGCATTCATCGATGCCGTCGCCGAAGGCGATCTCGATCTCGAGCTCTCGGTCGTGTTCAGCAACGACCCGGGCGCTTTCGGACTCCGGCGCGCGGCGGGGGCCGGCATACCCGGCGAGTGCATCCGGCACGGCGACTTCCCCGACCGCGAATCGTTCGACCGCGCCGTGATGGCGACGCTGGAGCGCTACGAGCCCGAACTGCTCGTCCTCGCGGGCTTCATGCGCATACTGAGCCCGGTATTCGTCAGCCGCTACGAAGGCAAAATCCTCAACGTCCATCCCGCCCTGTTGCCGAAGTACCCGGGACTCGATACGCACCGGCGAGTGCTCGAGGCCGGCGACGAGTGGCACGGCAGTACCGTGCATTTCGTCACTGCGGAACTCGACGCGGGACCGCGAATCCTGCAAGGACGGCTGCGCGTCGACCCCGCCGAAACCGCGCCCGAACTGCAGCAGCGGGTCCAGGCGATAGAGCACCGGATCTATCCGGAAGCCGCCGGCCTGGTCGGATCCGGTCGCATCGAATTCCGCGCCGGGCAAAGCTGGATCGACGGCGAGCCCGCCGAACGGCCCATCATCCGTACGTTCGACTAGGGCCGCCTGACCCGCCGCGATGCGGCGTACGCCGCGCCTGCCGCGGCCGCAGTTGTCCTGCGGCGGATTTATGTGAATAATTTCAGCAATTCACTGTACAGAGTTCCGAAATGAAACGAGCAATTGCCCCGGTCGCGCTACTCGTTGCCTCGCTGGTCTGCGCGCCGCACGCGTCCGCAGAATCGCCGCCCGTGGAGGATTTCTTCAAGAATCCCGAGTTTACGGACATGCAGCTTTCGCCGAGTGGCAAGTACCTTGCCACGCTTGCGCCCATCGAAGGTCACCGGAACATCGTCGTCATAGAGACGGACGGCCTGAAGAATCTCAAACCGTTGACCGGCCTGAAGGACCAGGACGTGTCGGGGTTCTTCTGGGCGAGCGACGACGTCATCGTCTTCACGATGGACGCCGACGGCAACGAGGGCTTCGGCCTTTACGCCGTCGACCGGGATCGCGACAAGCCGAAGATCAGGACCCTGGTCGAACCCGAGGTGACCCGTGCAGGCATTCGGTTCGCGACCGTCGTCTCGACGCTGCCCGATGACCCGGACCACATCATCGTGCAATGGAACAAGCGCAGCCCGCGCTATTTCGGTCTGTACAAGGTGAACGTCCGCAAGGGCCGGCCCGTGCCGATGACCGACGGTCTGAACGGCGTCACGGACTGGCTGGTCGACCACGACGGCGTACCCCGCGGCGCGCTCGTCATCGAAGGCCTCGAAGGGACGTTCCTGTACCGGGACGGCGCCGACCACGAATTTCGTCCGCTGCGCAAATTCAATCTCCTCGACGAGGGCATAACCCCGCTCGGTTTCGCCTACGATAACAAGACGATGTACGTTGCCTCCGACATCGGTCGCCGGACGAGGGGCCTATACACGTACGATCCGAACGCAGACGAACTGGGCGAGATGCTGTTCGGCCACGACGAAGTGGACATCGGCGACCTGATCATGTCGCACGCACAAAAGAAACTGCTCGGCGTAAGCTACTTCGACGACTATCCCAGACGCCATTTCTTCGACGATGTCGAACGCGGGATTTCCGAGCGCCTGGGAGCGGCGTTTCCCGGCAAGGCAGTCAACGTCGTCAGCACGTCGAAGGACGAGACGCTGAACGTCCTGCTCGTATACAGCGATCGCGATCCCGGAAACTACTACCTGTACGATCGCAAGGCGGGCCAGGTCCGCTTCCTCGTTTCGCGCATGGAGTGGATCGACCCGGAACGCATGTCGCCGATGCAGCCGCTCGCTTTCACCGCACGCGACGGGATGAAGCTCCGCGGCTACCTCACGGTTCCCGCGGATCGTAAAGATGGCGAGAGGATTCCGCTGATCGTGAATCCACACGGCGGTCCGTTCGGCGTGCGCGACTACTGGAGTTACAACCCCGAGCACCAGTTCCTGTCGAGCAGGGGTTACGCGGTCGTGCAGGTCAACTACCGCGGCTCGGGCGGATACGGCCGCGAGTTCGAGCAGGCCGGCTACGGCAAATGGGGCCGCGAGATGCAGCACGACCTGTCGGACGCGGTGAGCTATCTCGTCGATGAAGGCATCGTCGATCCGGAGCGCGTCTGCATCTACGGAGGCAGTTACGGCGGATACGCCACGATGGCGGGCCTGACGTTTACGCCGGAGCTGTATCGCTGCGGTATCAACTACGTCGGAGTGACCGACGTCGCATTGCTGTTCGACTCGATGCCGAAACACTGGGAGCCGCTCAAGGAACTCCTGAAAGTGCAGATCGGTGATCCTGAGGACGAACAGTTCATGGATTCGATATCGCCGATCGCCCACGTCGAGAATATCGACGACCCGGTCCTGATCGTGCACGGGCGCAGAGACCCGCGCGTCGTTATCAAGCATGCAACAAAGCTCCGGCGCCAGATGAAACGATCGGAGAAGCCCTTCGAATGGCTCGTCAAGAACAACGAGGGCCATGGCTTCAGCAAAGAGGAAAACCGCATCGAACTCTACAGGACTATGGAGAACTTCCTGTCGACGCATCTCTGACGCACTTGGGCATGCCGGATTTCTATGTCCGTCGTACAGCGCGCATCCCGCCCCTGTATTTCGTCGGACTGGTATCGCGCTCAGCCCGACCGCGCGCTTCGCAGCGCTGAATCAGGCTTTGGGCAGGGTAACGCCCGTCTGCCCCTGGTACTTGCCGTCGCGATCCGCATAGGACGTCTCGCAGGCTTCGTCGGATTCCAGGAACAGCATCTGCGCGACGCCCTCGTGCGCGTAGATCCTGGCCGGCAGCGGGGTCGTGTTCGAGAACTCGAGCGTTACGTGCCCCTCCCACTCCGGTTCGAGCGGCGTGACGTTGACGATGATGCCGCAGCGCGCATAGGTCGATTTGCCGAGGCAGATCGTCAGCACCGTGCGCGGAATGCGGAAATACTCGACCGTGCGCGCCAGCGCGAACGAGTTCGGCGGAATGACGCAGACGTCGCTCTTGATGTCGACGAAGCTCGTCGCATCGAAGCCCTTCGGATCGACCACGGCCGAGTTGATGTTGGTGAAGACCTTGAACTCGTCCGAGCAACGCACGTCGTAGCCGTAGCTCGACGTGCCGTAGCTCACGATGCGTCCGCGGTCGTTCTCCCTCACCTGGCCCGGCTCGAACGGATCGATCATCCCGCATTCTCCGGCCATGCGGCGAATCCAGCGATCCGACTTGATGCTCATTGGGCCGACTCCACGACGATGGGTCCGAACTTGCTGCTGTGGTCGATACGCTCCGCCGCCTGCGCCGCACCGATATGCCAGGCT
>JAKSCZ010000399.1 GCA_022360335.1 Pseudomonadota bacterium | reverse complement strand
GTGCGGCCAGCTCGACGTCCTCGGCGTAGCTCTCCTGGCGCGGCGTCGCGGCATCGTCCCGGTAGCGGTTGAGCAGGCCGCCGGGGCCCATGACGACGCGCCGGCGGGCGGGTGTCGCAGGATCGAGTTCGCCGGCGCCTGCCATCCAGAACGCGTACTCGCGTTTCAGCTGCGGCAGGAAGCGTTCGCAAACGGACTCGTCCTCGCCGACCTCGGCCAGCAGCGTCACCATCTGCGCGAAAAACGGCGGCTGCGAGCGGGTGCAGAAGTAGGTCCGGTTGCCGTTCGGTATGAAACCGATGCCGTCGATCAGGCTCGCGAAGTTCTCGATCATGTCGGCGATCAGGTCGACGCGCCCCGAGGCGGCGAGGCCGAGCATCGTGAAGTAGCTGTCCCAGTAGTAGATCTCGCGGAAGCGCCCGCCCGGGACGATGTAACGCTTCGGCAGCGCCAGCAGCGACGAATGCGCGACGCGTTCGTCGGCGCCGCGCGTCAGCACGTCCCAGAGCTGCTCGATGCGTTCCTCCACGGGCAGGCAGGCCGGATCGGAGGCGACGCCGACCTCGGTCTCGGGCGAGACGAAGTGCCGCGCAACGAACGCGGCGAGATCGAAGCCGGGCGTATCGCGCTCGGCGCGGTACGCCGCCAGGATATCCGCGGGCTCGGACTTCGCGATCGCATCGACGAAGGTCTTGGAGTCGCCCAGCAGGTGGCTCGACTGCACCGCCTCGAACAGCTCGCCGTAGATGCAATCCGGCGCCGCCGTGCGCTTCATGCCGGCGCCTCCCGCTTTAGATGGTCGTCGCTCAGGCGCTTGAAGAACACCAGCGCGACGACGATGACCGCGATCGGCGCGAGGGAAAAGTAGAAGGCCGTGCGCCCGCCGAAGTGCTCGAACAGCGTGCCCGTGACGATCGACCCCGAGGTCCCGCCGAGCGCCGAGAAGACGACGATCAGGCCCGCCATCGCGCCGTGCCGGTGCCTGGGCAGCGCCGACAGGATGACCGAGTTGATGGCGGGGTAGACCGGCGCGATCAGAAAGCCGATCAGCGGGAACACGAAAGCGGCGAGCGGCGCGCCGGCCCAGGTCGTGACCGCGGGTCCGCCGGCGCCGCCCGCCAGGGGGAGCGCGATGAGCACGAGGCCGGCCGCGGCGATCAGGCCGATGACGAGCACCCGCAGCCAGTCGAAGTGCCGCAGCAGCAGGCCGGCCGAGAAGCGGCCGAGCGCGGTCGATGCGGCCAGGATGCTGGCCATCTCGATGCTGAGCGTCGGTGCGAGATTCAGGATGCGGCTGTTGAAGGTCGGCAGCCACGACATGATGCTCTGCTCGATCAGCACGTACAGGAACGCGCTGACGACGAACACGAGTACGAGCGGCCGGAGGCAGAGCTTGAGCATGCCCGTGAACTCGTCGGTAAGCGACTCGGGCTCGTCTTCGTGCGCGCCGCGCTCGTCGATGCGCGCGAAATACAGGAGAACGAAGGCGGCGGCCGACATCGCGGCGAGCACGTAATAGACGTCGAGCCAGCCGGCCGAGGACGGGTCGGCGTCGTCGACGAAGGCGCTGAAGATGAAGTAGCCCGACAGCACGCCGACCATGAAGAACGACTCGAGGAAGTTCATCGTGCTGACGTGCTCGCGTTTCGAGTCCGTGACGAGACCCAGCGTCGCGAACACCGAGACCTTGACGAGCGCGAAACCGACGCCGGTCGCGGCGAACATCGCCTTCGCCATCCAGAACGCGGGCAGTTGCGGCATCGCGAGCGCCACGGCCGTGATGAAGCCGAGCGCGATCAGCATGGAGCGGCGGTAGCCGATGCG
>JAKSCZ010000093.1 GCA_022360335.1 Pseudomonadota bacterium | reverse complement strand
TGGTCTCGGTGACCGGCAGGCGAAGACCGTAGGCGTATTTCTTGACGAAGATGAAGTCCCCTTCGAGCAGCGTCGGCATCATGGAGCCCGACGGAATCCGAAACGGCTCGAATACGAAAGAACGAATGACCAGGACGATCAGCAGCACCGGGAAGAACGAGCGCGAATACTCGACTAGCACGTCGCGCGCATTGGACCCGTTGCGGCCACCCGCTGCGGCCGTCTTCCAGACGAACTTGTCGAGAACGATCACGACGCCGGTGAACAGCGTCAGCACGGTCAGAATCAGCGCCAGGTTTACTATCAATCCGTCCATCTACTTATCGACTCGCAGTACGGCGAGGAAGGCTTCCTGCGGAATCTCGACCGAGCCGACCTGTTTCATGCGTTTCTTGCCCGCTTTCTGTTTCTCCAGCAGCTTGCGCTTGCGCGATACGTCGCCGCCGTAACACTTGGCGGTTACGTTCTTGCGCAGCGCCTTGACGTTGCTGCGCGCGATGATCCGGCTGCCGACCGCAGCCTGGATCGCGACGTCGAACATCTGCCGCGGGATCAATTCTCTCATCTTTTCGACCAGCTCGCGTCCGCGAGTTCGCACTTTTTCCCCGTGCACGATCACCGACAATGCATCGACGCGGTCGCCGTTGATCAGCACGTCGAGCCTGACGAGCTGCGCGGGATCGAAGCGCAGGAAGTGGTAGTCGAACGAGGCGAATCCGCGGCTCACCGATTTCAGGCGATCGAAGAAGTCGAGCACGACTTCGGCCATGGGCAGCTCGTATTCGAGCGAAACCTGGCCGCCGAGATAGCGCATGTGCGTCTGGACCCCGCGCTTCTCGACGCACAGCCTGATCACGGCGCCCACGTGATCTTCGGGGACGAGGACGTTCGCCGCGATGATCGGCTCCCGCAGCTCCTCGATCTCGTTCGCCGGCGGCAGTTTGGACGGATTGTCGACCTGCAGCGTCTCGCCTTTCGTGGAGACGACTTCGAAGACGACGGTCGGCGCCGTCGTGATCAGCTCCAGATCGTACTCGCGTTCGAGGCGCTCCTGCACGATCTCCATGTGCAGCA
>JAKSCZ010000434.1 GCA_022360335.1 Pseudomonadota bacterium | reverse complement strand
CTCGACGATCGCATCAGTCAGCCGTTCACGCCCGACGAGATGCTGCCGGCCGCGGCGCAGGGCGTCGTCGGCGTCGAATGCCTCGCAGACGCCACCGAGCTGCGCGCCGCGCTGTCGCGGCTGAATCACCCGGACTCGGTGCAGACGACGCTGGCCGAACGCGCGATCACCCGCGTGCTCGAGGCGAGTTGCCAGTCGCCCGTCGCGGCGCATGCGGCCGTCGGCGGCGGCACGATGACCGTTACGGCCCTGGTCGCCACACCCGACGGTGCGGAGTCGATCCGCGAGAGCGTGTCCGGTCCGGCGCACGACGCCGAACGACTCGGCGAAGACTTGGCGCGGCGCCTGCTCGACCGCGGAGCCGCGGCGCTGCTCGATGCGGCCGCGGCGACCAATGCCTGACAATTCGTTGAAGGACGTCGGCGTTCTCGTCACGCGCCCGCGCCGGCAGGCCGGCGATCTCGTCGAGGCGATCGAATCGCACGGCGGCAGGGCTTACTGCTTCCCGGTCATCGAGATTGCGCCGTTCGAGGCGTTCGACGTTCGCAAGCGCGCTGCGCAGCTTTCGAAGCCCGATATCGCCGTATTCGTCAGCCGCAACGCCGTCGAGTACGGCATCGAGTTCGCCGACGGCGCGAAAACGGCCGTCATCGGACCCGCGACCGCCGAAGCCGTCCGGGCTGCCGGCCGCGTCGTCGACATCCGGCCGGCCGGCGGATTCGACAGCGAGCACCTGCTCGCCGAGGAGCCCTTGCGGGACGTCGAGGGCAAGCGCATCCGCATCGTCCGCGGGCGCGGCGGGCGCGAATTGCTGGCCGAGGAACTGAAAAAGCGTGGCGCCGTCGTCGAATACCTGCCGGTCTACGAACGCCGCGTGCCGCAGCCCGGCGCCGGGGCGCTCGCCGATCTCGAGGCGCGATGGCGCCGGGGCCGTATCGACGTCGTCACCGTCATGAGCGTGCAGTCGCTGGCGAACCTGGTCGAGTTACTGCCCGACTGGTGCGTTGCGCAACTCGAATCCACGCCGCTGGTGACGCCGGCCGGACGTGTGATAAAAGAGGCGCTGGATCGCTTTCCCGCGTCCCGGCCGATACTGGCGCCCGGCACCGGGGCCGACGACATGGTCCGGGCGATCATCGCATTGCACAGCACCGACTCCGGATTGGCACCATGAGCGACAAAGACATCGAGCAGGGAACTCTCGTCGAGGAAGCGCCGGAGACGGCCGTTGCGGAAGCAGCCGAAGCGCCCGCCGAGGATACGCCGCCATCGCCGGCGCGCGCGCGCAAGGGCAACGCCGCCGGACGGCTCGCGCTTCTCACAGCCGTGGTCGCGCTCGCGGGATCCGGCTACCTGGCATGGCAGACCTGGCGGACGGCGGGCGACTCGACCGTAGACGATACCCTGTCCCGGCTCGACGACCGCGTGGCGGCTTCCGGACGGACGCTCGCCGACATGGAGTCGAGAATCGCCGACGTGGAAGCGCGGGATCCGGGCGTCGACGCCGCCGTCGACGCACTGCGCCGCGACTTCGACGAACGCATTCGCCTTCTCGACTCCCTGCCGGCCCGCCTGTCGACGCTCGAGAGTTCGGTCGCGTCGCTCGCGGGGGTTTCCGAAGGCGCGCGCGATGCCTGGATACTCGCGGAATCCGAATACTACATGCAGATCGCGAACGCGCAGCTGCAGCTCGCGAACAATCCGCATCTCGCCGCGCTGGCGCTGAGAATGGCCGACGAGCGCATCGTGCAGCTCGCCAACCCGGCGCTGACGGGCGTGCGCGGCGCACTCTCGGACGAGCTGGCGGCGCTCGAGGTCATGAAGAAACCGGACATCGAAGGGGCGACACTGATGCTCGCGAGTCTCGCGCGCGTCGTCGAGTCCCTGCCGCTCGCGGGACCCGAAGAGGAACCGGACGAGGCCCCGGAGGCGGGCGAAGAGCCGGGCGCCGCGGGCCGCGCCTGGGCCTCGGTCAAGAACGCGATGTCGGGCCTCGTCAGGGTGACGCCGCCCGACCGGGCGAAGCTCGTTCGGTTGTCGCCCGACGCCGAGTTCTTCCTGCGCAACAACGTCGCACTCCAGTTGCAGTCGGCGCGTCTCGCGCTGCTGCGCGGAGAGCAGGCCGTATTCGAGCAGACGCTCGACGACACGACGGCGCTGCTGCACGAGTACTTCGACCTCGGCAGCACCCAGGTCGCCGGCGCACTCGAGACGATCGCCGAGATTCGCGGCCACGCGTTCACGTCCGACACGCCCGACATCTCGGGCTCGCTGCAGCTGCTGCGCCAGTACCGCAGCCTGCAAGAAAACGCGCAGTGAAATTCGGCATCATCGTAATCGTCGTTCTGATTGCGGCGGCTCTTGGCACATCCTACCTGCTGGGCAGCGATGGCTACGTCGTCATCAGTTTTCGCGGCTACCTCATCGAGATGTCGGTTACGGTACTTGTCGGCTTTTTCATCGCGTTCGTCCTGGCCGTATGGCTGATACGGCGGATCGTTCAGGCGCCGCGCCGCCTGGGCGAAGCCGCGGGCCGTTATCGTGCCGCACGATCGGGACAGAAACTGACGCGCGGCATGATCGAGGTCGCGGAGGGCAATCTCGCGCGCGGCGAGAAGCTGCTCGCACGCGCGGCGAGCACGAGCGATTCGCCGCTGTTCAACTATCTGCAGGCGGCGCGCGCCGCACACTTGCAGGGCCGCGACGAGCGCCGCGACGAATGGCTGCGCCTCGCGTACCGGGAGACGCCCGAAGCCGCCAATGCCGTGCTGCTGACGCAGGCGGAATTCCAGCTCGAACGCGGCCAGCACGAGCAGGCACTCGCCACGCTGCGGCGGCTCGAAGAGGATTCGAAAGACCACGCGCACGCACTGGCGCTGATGGGCCGGCTGTATTTCCGGCTCGAAGACTGGGACTCCCTCGGCGAGATCCTGCCCCGCCTCGGCAAGAACGCCCGGCTCGACCCCGGCACCCTGGACGAATGGACGACGCGCGTGCATGTCGAGGCGCTCGAGAATGCCGCCGACGTCGAGGCGCTCGACGCGGCGTGGAAGGCCGTTCCCCGCAAGCTCCGGACCGACGTCTCCCTGCCCGAGGCGTACTTCAGGGCCCTGATGCGCGTCGGCGCCCACGACCGCGCGGAAAAAGAACTGACGTCGGCCCTCAAGTCGGACTGGCGCGGGCCGCTCGTGCGGCTCTTCGGGCTGGTCGAGGCCACCGACACGACGAAGCAACTGAAGAAAGCCGAAGGCTGGCTGAAAGACCACGGCGAGGACCCCGACCTGCTGCTGGCCGCGTCGCGTCTTTGCCTGCGCAACGAACTCTGGGGCAAGGCGCGCAGCTATATCGAGACCGTCATCGGCCTGCGCCCGACGCCCGAGGCCTACCGGGAGTACGGTGCGCTGCTCGCACAGATGGGCGAAGCCGACGCGGCGGCGGACGCGTACCGGGACGGACTCGGCATGGTGGCGGCGAAGCCCTTGCCCGCCATCCCGCACATCGACGCCGACTAGGGATGTTTACGCTGGTCGCCGGAACCGGCTACACGGGGCGGCGTGTCCTCGAACGGCTGCCCGCGGACGGCGTCCTCGGCCTGGGCCGGTCCGCGATCGAGTCGCGCCGGGCTTTCGAGCAGGTCGAGTTCGACGAGGCCGACTCGCTGCCCGTGTCACTGCCCGGCCGCTACGCCGTCCTGTACACCTGTCCGCCCGACAACGAACACGACGAGCGCCTGCAGCGCTTCCTGTCCCTGCTCACGGTCGCGCCGTCGCGGATCGTCTACATCGGCACGACCGGCGTCTACGGCGACTGCCGCGGTGCCGTCGTCACCGAAGCGTCGCCCGTGAATCCCGGCAGCCGGATGTCGATTCCGCGCGTCGCCGCGGAGAAGCTTCTGGCCGACTGGTGCGGCGACCGCGCCTGCGATCTCGTCGTGCTGCGCGCACCGGGCATCTACGGACCGGGCCGGCTCGGCATCGGTCGCCTGGAGCAGGGCGGCGCGGTCCTCCGTGAAGAGGACGCAAACCCCGGCAACCGGATACACGTCGACGACCTCGTGAGCTGCTGTGTCGCGGCGCTGTCGGCAACGGCGCCCGCGGGGATCTACAACGTCGGCGACGGCGACCATCGCAGCGCGACCTGGTTCGCCGGCGAAGTCGCCCGCCAGGCCGCGCTGCCCGAACCCCGAACGATCAGCCGCGTGCAGGCGGAAAAGGAATTCACGCCGATGCGCCTCGCCTTTCTCGCCTCCTCGCGCGTCGTGGACACGACGAAAATGCGGGAGGTGCTCGGCATCGCCCCGCGCAGCCCGGAAGACGGCATCAGGGATTCCCTGCCACCGTAGGAGCGGCTTTTGTAGGAGCGGCCGTAGGAGCGGCTTCAGCCGCGATTCCTCAACCATTCGGGCCTGAAAGGCCCTCCTACTGTAGGAGCGGCTTCAGCCGCGAAAACGGCCCCGCCCCGGGTAGGAGCGGCTTCAGCCGCGAAAAAACTCCGTTTCTCCTTATACGCGCGCATTTCTCGCCGCGCCTCCTCCCGGACTTGTCCCAAACTGGGCGCATGCCCCGCTACCACGGTCACCGGCTACGAACCGGCCGGTATTCCGAAACCGGCCGAATCTACATGGTCACTGCCACAGGCGATATGCGCCGGCCGGTGTTCGGTCGCGAGCAGGAAGCGCGAATCGTGATGGACGAATTCGACGCACAGGCGCGCGAAGGCAACTGCGTCAATCTTGCGTACGTCGTGATGCCGGATCACGTTCACTGGATATTTCAGCTGACGTCAAACGGACGCTTGAGCGGCGTCGTCGCAAAGGCGAAGGGCCGATCCGCCCACAGGATCAATCGGCTGAAAAACCGCCGCGGCCGCATCTGGCAGCCGGGATTCCACGATCACGCCGTCAGGCAGGAGGAGGACCTGGAGAACCTGGCGAACTACGTCATTCACAACCCGGTCAGGGCGGGACTTGTCGTCGAGCCCGGGGATTACCGGTACTGGTGGTCTGCCTGGCACCCGCGGCATCGGGCCTGAAGGCCCTCCTACGGACGCGGTTCGGGCCTGAAGGCCCTCCTACGCTCTCCTACGGCTGCGAGCGTTTCGAGCGCAGCCAGGCGGTCAATGGCTCCCACTCGTCCCAGTCGGGCCAGGCGAGATACTCCGGCAACTCGAAGATCCCGAGGCCGCGGGCGTAGGCGCGGACGTAATTCTGGGCCTCGCGAAGTGCCGCAACGTACGGCGCCCTTGCCCTGGTCAGGTATTCGTCGAGGTCACCGAAGATCAGCGTGTTGTCACGGACGCGGTTGGCGACCAGGCCGAACCTGGCCTGCTTGCGATCGATCTTGCCGACGCTCCGAAGTTCCTCGAGGAACGTCGTCGTGGCCTGCATGTCGATCATCGACGGCAACACGGGCACGACGAGCGTTTCGGCGTGCTTCACGAGCTCCGTCAGCTCCTTGCCGTGCGAACGGGCCGGTGCGTTGACGACGCAGATATCGGCGCTGCGCGGCAGGTGGCGAAAACCGTCTTCGAACGCGGCCACCGCGGCGATCTTCGGGCGGTCTTCGGGGCGGCGATCGAGCCAGTCGAGGCTCGATCGCTGCGGATCGTAGTCGGCGAGTGCGACGGCCGCACCTTCGTTGGCGAAATAAGACGCGATGTTGGTCGCCAGGGTGCTTTTTCCACAGCCACCCTTTGCGTTAAGGACCATAATATGCCGCATGACACCTCCCCGGGGCATTGATCAGACGCGGTGCTGTCTGCTTGTTATTGGATTTATGTAAACTACAGGCGCCAACCCGAAAAGTCCATGAACGTCGCTTACACCAAAATGCACGG